>JAVZPJ010000005.1:0-31945 GCA_038881635.1 Sulfolobales archaeon
GGTGAATGTTTTTGAAATATGTGTTTGTATATATCCTGTTATTTCTAATGCTATTCACTCTATTAGGCAACGTATACTCTCAAGAGGTTCAGCCTGTATATCTCATATTTATATGGCATTTTCACCAGCCATGGTACTATGGTGAGAATGATAGCTATCTGATACTTCCTTGGGTTAGAATGCATAGCGTTGGAAACTACTTTAAAATGGCTTACATACTTTCTAAGTATCCTGATATAAAGGCTACATTCACTTTCTCAGGTTCTCTGCTGGTTCAACTTGAATCTTATCTTGAAGGCTCTAGAGATCTGAGACAGATCCTTTCTATGAAAGTTGCTTATGGAGAGAATCTAACTCCACAGGATATATACAACATTGTGAGTATTCCAGGAGGTTTCTTTGATATAAACTGGGGTAGGATAGTTGATCAGGTTCCTAGGTATAGAGAATTGAGAGATAAGGCTCAGAATATTCTTCAGAGCACTATATATATGCCTGAGGAAGATAGAATCAACTTTATAGCTAGATCTTTTACAGAACAAGATATAATAGATCTGGTTGCTCTATTCAATCTCTTCTGGATAGATCCTCAGGTGCTAAGAGATTTATACCCAGATCTCTATACTCTGAGAGAGAATGCTATAAATAATGCTAGCATTCATTTCACGAGAGATCAGATAAAAGAGATTCTAGACGCTCAGCTTGATATAATGAAGAGAATCATACCATTATACAGAGATCTTCTTGAGAAAGGTCAGATAGAGATTATACCAGTACCATACAGCCATCCTCTAGCTCCTATAATAGTAGACCTGGGATGGAGCGAGGATTTAAATATCCATACTATTAGAAGCATAGAGCTTTTCAAAGAGATATTCAACTACACACCATCGGGAGTATGGCCTGCTGAGCAGGCTGTTAACGAAAAGGTTATAGATATATTCTCAAGGTATTTCACCTGGTCTGTATCAGATCAACTGGTTTTAGGTAAGAGCGGTGTTGATGTGGGTGATGTTAGGAATATCACATCCTTGTGGAGTCTTAATTTCGGTAACAAGACTTTCTATATGTTCTTCAGAGTAACTGATCTGAGCAATATGATCAGCTTTACATATAGCTCGTGGAGCCCCGATCAAGCTGTAGAAGATCTTGTAAATAGAATCAGATCTCTAGGCAGTGTCTCAGGACCTGGTTCTGTAGTTGTTATAGCACTTGACGGTGAGAATCCTTGGGAGAACTATGCTGAGTTCGGAGATCTATTTCTTAACAAGCTTTACTCAAGTTTAGAAGATCTGCAGAGGAGAAATATAATTAGAACTATAACACCTTCAGAATACATATCATTGTTCAAAGACCGTGCCAGAGAGATACCTATTGGAATCAGATCATATCTGAATCTCTCAGGTGTAGATATATCGGATACTCCCATAAGCTACACGGAAGATGCTTATCAGAATCTTCCTAGAACTGATGTTAGAGCTAGACTTGCTGAAGGTTCTTGGGCTGGTGGAGAGCTTACAATGTGGATCGGTCAGAGACAGGAGAATGTTGCATGGATGTATCTAGCTAAAGCTAGAGAAGATCTCTTTAGAATATTAAATGTCTCAGATCTCTCGCAAGCACTAGCTATTAATAAAAAAGCTGTAGAATACCTGCTAAGAGCCGAGGCAAGTGACTGGTTCTGGTGGTATGGTGGAGATGCTGGAGGGTTCTTTCCTGTAAACCAGCTATACAAACTCTACCTAAGGAAGATCTATGAATCTCTAGAAGTTCAAGTTCCGCAATATCTTCTCACAGTATACAATCCAGATGCAACACCTCTTGGCACACTTAATAGAGAGCCTCCCAAGCCGATTTCTCAGAGTATCACTATAGATGGATTTATTAGAGAGAGTGATTGGAGTAATTCTCTTAATATATCTATAGGAAGTATATTCAACTACGCACTTATAGCTTTGTCTCCTACAGAGATCTATATAGCTTTAAAACCTTCTAGATCAGATGTGCTAAGAGATCCTAGTATAAGTATTTCAATATACACCACAACACCTTGGAAGAGTGTAAGCCCATATCATCTAGGCTATAATCCTCTGGCACCTGGAGATATTGATCTTGGGATGGGTTTATTCAATGATCTAAGAATCACACCATATAATTCCTCAGCATCTGTATATACCGCCGACGGATCTGGTAGGTGGATCTATATGTATCCTGTTCAGAGTATTGCTATAGGAGATGTCATAGAAATATCGCTACCATGGATTCTTCTAGGACTTAGAGAAGGTGATACAGCCTATGTAACTATAGCAGTATATAGAGAAGGAAAGATGATAGAGGATAGTAGTAGAGATAATCTAGTCTACATGATACAAGTTCCAAGACCTGTTCTAGTGGCTGGAGCTAGTGTTCTAGTAGATTTAAGAGATCCGGAGAATGATGATAAAGGTCCTGGAACATATGAGTATCCTAAAGCTGATGTGTTTAAACCAGGAGTATTCGATCTCACTAGGTTCAGAGTTCTCGGTACGGGAGACAAGATAATATTCGAAATATACTTTAGAGATCTAGGTGGAAACCCGTGGGGAGGTCCTAACGGTTTCTCGCTACAGTACATCCACATATACATTAGAACGACAGAGGATCTTCCGAGCAGAAACGATACTTTCGGGCTTAATGTTGTTTTAGATCCTAACTCTTCATGGCATGTAGCAATTCTCATAGCACCTGGCTGGGGTAGTGATCCTGTTCCTAAGGGTGAGAAATCTGCTATATACTACTATAATGATACAGTCATAGTTCAGGACTCTAGGTTCAGAGTATACGCTGATACCAGCAGGAATGCTATAATTGCTGAGATAGATAGAAGTCTTCTACCTGATACTGAGAATATACCTAGATGGGTTTTCACAGTAGCTGTTGCAAGCTATGACGGCTATGGACCTAACAGGATCAGACCTATAGGGGTTTCAGCAGATACATGGACTATAGGTGCTGGAGCTAGATATGCTAGAGCTATACTATGTGGTGTAGCTCCTCTTATAATGGATCTCCTAGCTCCAACAGCTGAGGATCAGTATGCTATGCTCAATAGCTTCGTAGTTCCTAATCAAACCTGTGAGGGTTCTAGAAAAGCAGTTATTCACGGGGTTAACTACACATACCTTGAAGAGCTAGAGATTAAGGGAAGGACTGTTACGCAGACGATCACATATACCCAGTACACCACATACACTATAACGATCATGCCTCCTCCAAGAACCACAACGGAGATCCATACCGAGATCAAGACCACAACACAAGAGATCCCGCAGATTCCCGGGGTAATCTCTATGATAGGAGCTCTTATAGCAGGAGTATTGATAGGGCTTCTCATAATGTACTCTATACTACATTTCACGAGAAGAAGATCCTGAAAAGCTAAATATTATCTATCTCATACTTTTTCTTGGAGGCTTTATTCAAATGGCTAGAGTCAGGCTTGTGAATGTGACCAAGAGATTCGGCCGGGTTATCGCTGTTGATAGAGTGAGTTTCGAAGTTGGTGATGGAGAGTTCTTCGCACTTCTAGGACCTTCAGGTTCTGGGAAGACCACTATACTGAGACTTATAGCAGGTCTTGAAGAACCTGATGAAGGTGAGATCTGGATTGATGACAAAGAAGTTTCGAAGATCCATCCTAAAGATAGAGATATAGCAATGGTCTTCCAGAACTACGCCTTATATCCTCATATGAGTGTTTTTGAGAACATAGCATTTCCTCTACAGGCGAGAAAAAAAGAGCTTAGAATCTCTAATGATGATATTAGAAGAAGAGTTATTGAGATAGCTAAGCTACTGGGGATAGAGGATCTTCTGGATAGAAAACCTTCCCAGCTCTCCGGAGGTCAGCAGCAGAGAGTTGCTCTAGCTAGAGCTCTTGTTAGAAATCCTAAGGTATGGCTTCTTGACGAGCCTCTGAGCAATCTAGATGCGAAGCTCAGAGTCTATATGAGAGCTGAGCTTAGAAAACTTCAGAAGACTCTCAAGATCTCAACTATATATGTCACGCATGATCAGGTTGAGGCTCTCAGCATGGCTGATAGAATTGCGGTAGTTAATGAAGGTAAGGTGCTTCAGATAGGAACCCCCGACGAGCTCTATACAAGACCTGGTAAGATTTTTGTTGCAACATTTATAGGAAATCCTCCGATGAATGTTATAGAGTGCGTTCTTAGGGAGAGAGAGGGTTTGTACGAGCTTGAATGCCCTGGTTTTAGGAGATCTATTGAAAGATATTTGGGCGAGAATCTTGCGAAGAGACTGAATAGCGATAGAGTTACAATAGGTGTAAGACCTGAGAACATAGACTTGTCTAGAGAAAGGTCTGGAGATGATAGTATTCCGAGCAGAGTTGTAATAGTTGAAAGACTGGGATCAGAGCAGATAATACATTTAACTCCTCTGGAGGGAGACGTGGTTATAAAAACTCGAGGAAGATCTGATCTCATGTTATCTCCAGGTGACGAGGTTTTCATTAGAATAGACTGGAGCAAAGTTCTATACTTTGATTCTAAGTCTGGAGACCTGGTTATATGAAGCTATTCTTAGAATGATTTCTCGAGAACCTCTCTATATTAAGCTCGAGCACAATATTATCTCTCGGATGATGTGTTTGCCGAGTTCTGAGACATGATGATCGAACCCCTGACTGATATTAGCTCTCCTAAACCATATTACTATGCGGAGCCTGTGATGAGTGATCTCCTGAATACTGCCGAGAGTATTCTGAGAAGATATCCTCTCTGCGACAGATGTTTTGGAAGATTTTTTGCATCGCTTGGAAGAGGTCTTTCTAATGATGTGAGAGGTAGATCTCTTAAGACTTCTATATTAATGAATCTATTCTATAGAAATATGTCTTCAGGCTCTGAAACTCTTAGAAGTAATCTTCAAGAGCTTGCTCGCAATGGAGGAGAACCTTTCAGAAGTTCTCTGAAGATCCTCACAGGTGATGATGTGGAGATTAGAAAATGCTATGTATGCGGATCCTCTATAGAAGATCTTATTTTAGAGTATTCTGATAGAGTTGTAAGAATACTTGAGAGAGAGAGGATCTCTAGATTCCTCTTAGGAGTCAGAGTACCTAGAGAACTTGTTGAGAGAGAGGAGGAGATTGCCAGAGAATTCAGTATAAGCACTTGGGAGTCTATCAAGAATGAATTGAAGAGAGAGATTGGGAAGAGAGTTATGATGAAAGGTTTCAAACCTGAATTCGAAGATCCTGATGCCATCATAACCATAGACCTGACGGTGAATGTTATCACGATTTCAAGACCCTCTCTCATGTATGTTGTGAGGATTAGAAAGAATGAGAGAGGTTTTAGAATCAGAGGTTCTGAGAATTCTCTTGAGAAGTTCTTGGAGGAGAAGCTTTCGAATCTCTCTCCTGAGTATGTGAGAATACATACAACTACTAGAGATAGCTATAGGTATAGGATAACGGATGAAGGAGTTTTTGCAGTGCTAGAGATACATGCTCCTAAGAGGAGGGATATGGATCTAAAGGATTTACAGGTTCTACTCAGAGAGCTTCAACCTTTCGAGATCGAGATCATATCAAGAGGTTTTAGAAAAGATGTTAGAGAGCTGAATAACAGGCTTTCGAAAACAATCTATAGGATTAAAGTAGAGTGTAGCAGAGATCTGAAAGATGAAGAGATAGAAAAAATAAAAAGCATAGGTGTTATGACAGTGACACAACATACTCCCTCAAGGTTTGTCTCTAGAGGAGCTCCAGAGACTACTAGAAGAGGTGTGGCTTCTCTGAGAGAATTCACCAGGATTAACGATAAGGTCTATAGCATTGTAGTGGTCATAGATAAGAGATTATTCCCCGAGGAGTTCATATCAGGAGATGGAGGGAGGACAAGTCCTTCATTATCAGAGGTTCTAGGTGTAGAGCTCAAGCCTTTAGAAGTAGATATAATTGGTCAAGCCTGATCACCATTCAATAATCTTGCTTCTTCTGATGAAGAGCAGAGCGAATACTATTGTCTGAAGCATTAGATTTAGTACTGCATAGACTACATATATGAGATCTACAGAGATCATCCCTGTATAGACTTCTATTAGAAATGCTGTTGATGCTGTGGGAGGTGTTAGAGCTACGAACCATATCTCCTTAGGTAGTATAGTGAGAGGATAGTAGACTGGAGGGAATACCGAGAGCACCAGACCCAATATACTTGAGAGAGGCCATACATATTTCTCTGATCTTATGAATGTTGAGAGAAGAAAAGCTGTAGAAGCTGTGTTAATCCATAGGACTGTTGTGAGAGCTATTATGATACCTAGTATAGTTATGTCTCTGAGAACTCCTATTACATATCCTATAAGTATGAATCCTGCTAGAGATGGTGAAGCCCATACATAGGCTGAGAGTGATAAGCCTAGAATATAAGCCCATGAAGGTGCGGGAGTTGCTAGAAATAGATCCTGGAGTTTCAAGTTGATCCTGTACCATATTATATCTCCTATAAGACCGTAAGATGATGCTGACATAGCCATTACAAGACCTCCTACAAAGCCGTAGCTTATCATCTCATACCTACCGATCATTACTAGAAGAAATATGTATGAGATAGGGCTTAGAGCAAATGCTACAACCCATGATATGTTATTTCTCATAGGTATGTATCCGTTGAAGATCGCTAGAGTAATTATACTTCTAAATCTAACTCCCATCGATCTCAAGATCTTCACCTCCTCCATTTAGAATAATCATGTCCAGAACACCTACAGGTCTGATCCGAGCTTTAAGCCCTTCTCTGAAGAGTTTTTCAAGAATCTTCTCAGCCTCAGCTTCTTCGGATGTGTAGAGAACGAAAGTATCTCTAATTTTCACAGTTCTATCAACAAGAGATATAATACTGCTAGGAACTCTCCTACCTCCATCACCATCATATACCTCTAAAGCTCTTCTGAAACCTATGAGCTTCACCAGAGATCTTAGATCTCCGCTTGCAATAACTCTACCTCTCATCATCACAACAATATGATCGCTTATAAATTCAACCTCTTCAGGATTGTGAGATGTGATCATTATAAGCTTTCCATTTCTCCTCATATTAAACAATGTGCTCCAGAACCTCCTCCTAGCAACAGGATCTAGACCTGAGGTAGGTTCATCAAGGATTATAATATCAGCTTCCGAGGCTAGTACGGCTGTTGCAACAACTCTCTGCTGAGTTCCATAAGATAGATCTCCACATCTTCTATTTATATACTCCTCGAGATCGAATAGTCTCAGATATTCTAGAGCTCTCTCTCTAGCTTCATCCTGGCTTAATCCTCTGTATCTTAGGTATGTTGTTATAAACTGATATGGTGTTGAGAATGATGGAGGTAGAGATCCTTGGGGCATGAATGCAGAGATCTCTCTGATCTTCTCAGGATCTCTAGAAACATCGATCCCCTTGACAACCAGGCTTCCACTAGTAGGCTTGAGAACGCCTGACGCGATCCTCATGAAAGTAGTCTTCCCAGCTCCATTGCTTCCTACAAATGATACTATGCCATCTCTCGATATATCAATCGATACTCTATCTAGAGCTATCACACCACCTCTATATACTTTCGTAAGCTCTCTCGCCAGTAACATGATTAACACCTCACGAGACTTCTTAGGAAGCGCGTGAAATGTGTTAGGGAAGGAGGTTTGATTATATTATCTGTAGATGGGGTGCACAGTATATATCTATTTCAATGCTTATATTTTTTCTTCTTCTGTATCTGCTACAGGTTAGAGTGATCAGCTGAAAGGCTTAAGAGAATCTTTTATATCTTCTAAACCTCTCTCCTTAAGAATCATAGAAACAAGAGCCATGGAAACAGCTCCATACACTAGATCCTCTCTAGAGATCCTACCTCTAGTAGCAAGTCCTACCAAACCTATGCTAGATCCTATCTCTCTCAGTCCTGTGACACTCTCAATATACTTCTCAAGCTCGCCAGATCTAATTCCACCTTCATAGATCTCTCTAGAGATCTCGAAAGCCTGAGAAAAACCTAAGAATCTCATACCATCATTTCTCATAATACATGCTACATGAATATTAATGATGACATCTCTATCTAGCACGTGGAAACCTGCTTCAACACCCACATAGAAGTCTGCTCTAACTTTCTCCATAGATTTCAAAGCTCTGATGCACGAGAGTTTTATCAGAAGATCCAAGCCTACAGGCTGAGAAAGATCTGTTTCTACGGGAGTGCTCAGAATCTCTACATCGGATCCCATGAGATCTCTGAAAGCTCTCAGCACACCTGCTAGCTTAACCTTATTGCCACTACCTACTGCCACTCGGATCATGATACTCGCCAGGTATTCTAGCTCTCTCAAATCTCGCTCTATCTGATATAGGTAGTGTAGCGTCTATACCTAGTTTATCTCCTAAACCATCTCTCGAAGAAGGATCCAGACTACTAAGTCTCGTACTAGGGATCATGATCAGACCTTTCGAAGCTTGAAATCTTGTTGCAACAGCCCATTCCACAGCCTCCATATCATCAGGGTCTATATCTGAATCCACTGCTATAACCATCTTAGCTGAAGGATGTGCCGTGAATGCTGCGAGAATAGCGTTCTTACCATCTCCATCATGATTCTTCTCAATAGAGATCACAACATGAAGCCATCCACCACTTCCTCTCGTAAGTCTAACCTTTCTAACTCTTCTCACAACCTTCGAAACAGTATTATATATCTCAGCCTCCTTACCGAGACCCATTAGAATCTGATGTTCTATACCTCCTGAGAGTATCACGTGAAATGGAAGGTTCTTTCTAGAGGCGTACAAGGAGTCTATTCTTATAAGAGGTTCTCTTCTGATAGAATCATAAGTCATAAGAACATCTGCGAAAGGACCTTCCTCAACATCTTCTAGAGTAATCCTAGCTTCTATAACATGTGAGCATTCACAGGGAACAGGTATTCTATGGATAGGTGTTCTACAGATCTTCAGAGATCCTCCGAGCATTCTATTAGCTATATAGAGTTCAAAAACACCATACTCTGGTGAGAGTGCTGATGCAAGTTCTACAAGAGGATGCGGTGAGAAGCATACTGCTATAGGAGTCTCTCTCCCAGCTCTTCTATTTTCACTTACAATCCTGTAGAGATGTCTAGGTACTATACGAGCTACACATGATTCTCTATCTAGTACTAGGATTCTATGTATAGATGCATTATAGATCTCTTTAGAAGGATCTCTTGCTATAATTATAGATGATGTGAAGTATCTTCCAGCATCTTTCTCGTAGAAGTAGAGTGCTGGAAGAGTTGTTATATCTCTCGGGATCTCACGATAATAGTTATTAAAATCATACTCTTGATCAGGTTTCATAGGATCTCTCATGCTCTCCAATATAAATCTATATAGATCCTCATCGCTAGTAGTGTTAGTAAGAATTTTAATTATATCTCTTGAAGATATTATATTAGATACAACTGCGGTCTCTGGAGAGCAATCTACTTTGAAGAGTAAAGTCTTTCCAGATCTCTCAGCCTTATATATTTCTCTAGAAGCCTCATACTTACAAGAGAGAATTCTATCTATCTCTCTTACAAATCCTTTTGATCTCAGAAGATCTATCACATCAGCTATATCGGGCATCTCGAATACCTCACACTATCATCATATAAAGAGTCTATCTTTATCCTCCCAATAACAACTCCAGCCACAGGACCGTTGTATCTGGTCACGATCTTCAGAATTCCTGATAATAGATCCAGGCTTTCAAGTATGGCGGGAGCAACCTCTCTCATGGAAGGATCTAGAAGAGATGCTAACAATCCTCTCTCACTCCCTTGAGGAATGATCTGAACCTCTAGATCCTGGTATTTCAATATCCTCTCTCCCAAACTCTTATCCTGAGCCTGAACATATAGATATACACTGTTCTCATACTTGGATCCGTAGAGTATGTTAAGACCTAAAGCCTTTCCAAGCTCTGAAATCTTATCCTGAGAAAGCTTCTCCCCAGAAGCCAGGCAGGAGCCTACAATGATTAAGCCCTGGGCTATCTCTAAAGTTCTTTGAGATGCTCCTTCGAAGAACTTTCTATAAGCCTGAGACCTGAGAGCTCTCCTATCTTCTCTACTTCTAACTCTCACACCCTGAGGCGATGGAAGTGGTATGATTCTCAAGCCTTCTAGAGAGCTTGTTAAACCTCCTAGATAGTATCCTTTTTGGAGGGCTAGAATATATCTAGCTCTAACATATCTTGCCATCTCTAACTTCATCTCTAAAGCCTGAGGCGATGAGATCCATCCATCAGTGTTTATTATCACAACCTCAGCACCTTTGAGAACTGCTTCACCAACCAGATCCATCACACCGCTAACAAGTCTTGAAGAGTATTGAGAAGGTGTTAGAGATCCTACTATTCTAATATGCTCCGGCATAAGATCTCTAAGCCATACAAAAGGTTCTCTAGGGCATGTCATTGATATAAAACCTGGAGGACCTATATCCTGCTGTCCTATATCAGCATCTATGACACATGTTTTCAATCCTCTAGCTATTGCTGTGTTTGCAAGTAGTGTTGTAAGAGATGATTTTCCAGATTCCACAGGTCCTACTACAATGATTATAGAGTTCTTATCAATTATCTCCTGAGCTGTTTTAATCCATTCAGGAAGAACCTCATCTTCTTCTCTAGGATTCTCAACATACCCCCCAGAACCTAGTTCCACTTCTATCCTAGAGGATTCAATGAACTGAAGAGGATAGCTTTTATACATGCTTATGATAACACTCTCTCCAGCACCTAGCACTCTACCGAGGATATGAACTCTCCCATCTAACACCCTCACACTGGCAGGTCCTGAGACGCGTAATATAGATCCGCTATGAGATTCCACATTAATCTTCATATCAGACCCAATCTATATTGGTAGAGAGTTCTTATAGAATTCATAGGAGAACCTAGGGTTTTTCCTAGGCTACTCAAAAGATCTATTGAAATCCAGTAGTGTAGAATGAGAGTAGAAAAAATCTTAAAGACTGTGAAGTGAGAAACTATATTATAAATAAGATCTAAACCTTCAGATTATTATCAACATGCTATGTCGACCTGACATGTTTATATTCTCTTAAGCATAAGCATTAGAAGGAGGTGTCCGCGTTTGGCTTCACTAGATCTCATGAGAGAAGTTGTCGCCAGAGTCAATTCAAGTCCGCAGATAGTAGCAGAGCTGAAAGGATCCCCTAGAGTGTTCCAGTTCAAACTTGAAGGAGAGAAACCTTTCTATGTAGAGATCAAGGCTGACGGAACAATGGAACTTCATGAGGGCGAGCATAGAAATCCTACATCAACTCTCATGGCTCGAGATGATGTGATGGCTGATATAATTCAGGGTAAGAGAGACGGGGTTCAGGCATTCTTCCAAGGGCTTCTAAAGATATCCGGAGACGTCATGGCAGTTCAAAAGCTTGCGGGAATTCTATCTAGGGCGAGAAGATAGCACTTCTCTATCTTCTATCAGTTTTAAACCATTTTTTAATCGGTATGAAGATTGATAGTACAAATGTTATTGAGAGGAGTAGCCAGTATAGTGGGAGAAGTAGTAATGAGAGTAAAGCTATCTTTATACTCTCTTGGAAACCTTTCCTCTTCATATGATTTTTAAAGAGCAGAATCCATGAAACACTTATAAAACCTAGGTAGAGGATTAGTAGCAGTATCACTAGATTCATACTTGAGATGCCAAGCATTCTAGGTATATCATTTGTTCTTCTCAGCATGTCTAGTGATGAGCTATTCAAATCTGATGATATAGAGGATCCTACTACTGCTACTGGTAGAAGTGCTAGTACCGTTGGAATGATTATCATCGTATACGAAGCTAAAACCTTGAATAGAACATCGGGTCTGACTCTTGATCTTAGGAGTAGTGTAAGAGCTTGTAGATGACCTCTATACCATCTTAATCTCTGTCCTATAAAAGATCTGAGGTTTTTGGGAGCTAGTTCTTCAACATATGAGTTCATATACCCGTATTTAAGTCCTCTGATAGCTAGAAGTATTGATAATCCTGAATCTTCGGCAAGTATCTCGGGGAATCCTCCTAATCTTTCTATAACATCTCTTCTAATGTAAAGCCCCTCACCGCTTAGTGGTGTATGGATCCTGAGTCTACTCATTATATTAATCCACAGATCATACCAGATAACAGTTTCCATAAATAGAAGTCTTCCAAGTATAGTAGGTCTATACCTATAGACTCTAGCGCTAACCGCTGAGAAACCTTCCTCAAGCATTTTCAAAGCTTTATTAATCTGATTCTCCTCTATTATATCATCTGCATCATAGAATCCTATGATCTCTCCTTCAGCTTCTCTAATAGCTTGATTAATATCTGAGGCTTTGAAGCCTTCTTCTCTTTCTATTATGAATTCTCTTACTCTAATATCTCTGCTTATCCCTGAAAGAACTTCTCTAACACTCCTGCTGGTCTCAAGATCGTTTCTTCTATACACGAGTATTATTTCCATTAGATCTTTTGGATAATTTAGTTTCTCAATACTTCTAAGAGTGGTCTCTATAGATTCTCTCTTCTCATGCTTGAGAGCGATGACTATAGAAGCTTTCTTCATCATAAAACCACCTTATGATCTTCTATCTATATTGATTCTCTTCTCCGAAGATCTCATAACCATTATATATGTTAGAAGACCTAATGGCGTGAATAATAATGCTAGAACTAGCATGGTGTTTAGAAATCCGTAGTGGTCGAACATATAGCCTCCTAGTATATTTCCAGCGAATATTCCCAGACCTAGGGTTGTCACATAGATCCCTGAGGAGGGTCCTCTAAGTCTTGTTGCATCTGTGTAATCCGCTAGAAGTGCTAGTAATGTGGGTGGTAGTGTTAATGATAGAAGTCCTAGGATCGCGATTGAGAGGAAGAGAGGTATGTTCTGGATTCTAAGTAGCTCTGATAAGCTTCCTATCGTGAGAAGCTCTGGAAATCTATAGCCTAGTACCAGAAGTAGCAGAGGAGCTGAGAGAGATCCTACTAGTAATGTCCTTGTTCTACCGATAAAACTCGAGAGATAACTTCCTCCTATGATGCCTAATGATAGAAGAGCTATGGCCATCACAAACACATGGCCGAGAGCAATGCCGTGAGCTCCTGATCCTGCTATGCTGCTACCTATGATCCTCTCTATTATTCTAGGACTTATAAATGCTACACCTAATATGATCGAGATCCCAGTCCACATAGGTATAAGACTTAGGGTTCTTCTCTCAATATAGAACTTCTTCTCAATATATCTTCTAACCTCTCCTAAGGCTATGAGTCTGAGTGATATAATAGATGCTATGAAGGCTATCGATATAAATGCTAGAGGTATCATAAATCCTTTCAGAATATCTGGATTGAATATCTCGAGAACACCTGCTACTATGAATCCTATGGCGTATCCTGCTAGATTAGATGTCTCAAGACCTCCAGCACCTAGTAGTCTTCCTCTGAAGGAGAATCCAATCGTTTTATCAGCTAGAAGTCCTATAGATGAAACTATTATCAGAGATGCTGAAAATCCGCTTATTATCTGAGGAGCTATCAGATAGATAGGATTAAACCCTCCTAAGAATATTGTTTGAGAAGTAGTGTATGATAGCATTAGAATTAAGGTTGCTAAAAACATGATTCTCACAGATCCTATGTACTCGTAGAGAACGCCTGCTAGAAATCCTGAGAGAGCCTCAGAAAGAGAATAGGATCCCTGAATAATCCCTTGTTCAAGTGCATTCAGCTCATAGCTTTTGGTAAGTGAGAATATGAAGGAAGCGTTAGCGGATCTTATAGTTATTATTAGGAGATATATTATTAGAATGCTCATGAGAACATCAGATTCTTTTTGATCTCTAGAACTCATTCAATACCCTCCGAGAGTTATGCGTCTTAACCTTTATAAATTACGAAGCTTAAGTAATGACGGATTATGAGGGAGATTTCTTGAAGCATCATCATGATGTGCTTGAGATGAATAGTGTTAAAGGATTTGTGATCACCGTTAGCACTTCTAAATATAGAGAGCTTCTCAGAGGATTAAAACCCGATGATGTTTCAGGAGATCTTGCTGAGAGAATGATCAGGGAGAGAGGAGGTCATGTTATAGGTAGAGCTCTCGTCGACGATGATATTAAAATGATTAGAGAGAAGATCGAGGAAATTCTATCAGGAACAGATGCTAACCTGATCATAGTCACAGGAGGAACAGGTTTCAGTCCTCGTGATGTGACTGTTGAAGCTTTGAAACCTTTGTTCGAGAAGGAGATAATAGGGTTTGGAGAGATCTTCAGATATCTATCTTATCAGAAGAATGGTGGTATTGCAATGCTTAGTAGAGCTACTGCAGGTATTATCAGAGGAAGAGTGGTAGTGCTACTCCCAGGATCTCCTGATGGTGTGAGGTTGGGGATGGAGCTCATACTAGATCAGATAACTCATATACTAAGTCTTATAAGAAGCTAGCAGAGATCTTTTTATTCCCCTATGAGAAGAAGATCACTCGTATCTTAAGGCTACTGCTGGAGGAATCCTAGAAGCTCTGTAGGCGGGCATTAGACCTCCTAACACGCCTACAAATATCGTGAGAGCCAGGACCGATAGTAGTAGATTTGCTGTTATGTTCGGCGGTGCGTAGATTACTATACTGCTCTCTGATATGAATCCTTTGAAGACAAGTCCTTGAGATGAGAGTATATAAGCTCCTACAATTCCTAGAGAGATACCTATTGCAGCTCCTATAAGACTCATGATCACAGATTCTAGGAGTATCAGAAGCAGAATACTCCTGCTAGTATATCCTATTGCCTTCATAACTCCAAGCTCTCTATATCTCTCGATCACAGATGTTATCATGGTAGCAGCTACGCCTGCTACAGCTACGGCGAATGCTGATAGAGATGTTGTGAAATTTATAAAGTCTACAACCCTGGTCACACTACCGACAGAATCTGCTATTGCTGAGAATGCTATTACATCGGCATTTCCTGAGAAGTAGTTTCTAAGAGTATCGGCTATACCTCTCACATTCATCGGATCGTCTGCTAGAACTATTATACCAGACCATGTGTCCATCCCCAGAATCTTCCGCCCTGCATCATAGTTTATAAATAGAGTGCTGTCAGGACTGAAGAAAAGTGCTCCGCCGTATTCTTTTAATACTGCTGATATCATCAGATTCAGGTTTTTCCGAACAAGACCTTTCCCGCTTTGGTAGATCGATACCGAAACACTTATAACATCACCGAGATTATAACATTGATTGCCTTTGCTATCAAACATTATCCTATATCCTGCGAGAGCGTTGGAAAGCTCTGTAGGTGATGGTAGAACTCCTTTCAGTATTTCAGCGTTTCTCACTACCTGAAATATGAAGTCTAGATCTATAGCATACACGTATACTCTCTCCTCAGAACCGCATATTCTTGCAAATCCTTGTGTATAGTAGAATGGTTCTGCTCTTACCACGTGAGGAAGACTTCTTATGTAAGACAGATCATTTTCTGTAAGCTTGTACCCTCCTCCCGGGAATATTATTATACCGTTCTGACCTAGCGATGTTATGCTAGAAATTATGTACGAGGAGTAGCCTGAGATCACAGAGCCCATCATAACCATTATGAAAGGACCTATCGATATGCCTACGATGGTGAGAACCGCTCTAAGTCTTCTCTCGGTGAGAGCTTTTGAAGCAAGTTTCATAAGGTCTATCAGATAGAGTATTTCTCTTCTCAATCTATGCACCAGATATCATTTATACTCTCTGTGATGAAGCTTATATGATCTTATGCTTCTCATACTTAAACACCTCTTCTCTTTCTCAGGATTGTTCTACTCTATAGAACCTTCTATAGAACCTCTAGATACTGTTCTTCTAGATACAGACCTATATATGAGGTAGAGTGTTATAATAACCACTGTAACCACTACCGCTCCAACACCTATCTTGTAGGGATCTATAAGCTCTCCATATCCTGTTATTATAGTCTGTGTCTGGGTCGTCTGGATTATACTTATACTTACACTATAATTCTCACTATGGATCGTATTGTAAGAGTCGTAGTATTTAATAGATATAATTGCATACCTCTCACTAAGATTTTCTAGAGGTATTTCAACTCTGAAAACACTCTGAGATGCGGGATCTAGATCTCCTACAAAACTACTGCTACAACTACCACTTACACATCCGAATACCATAAGTCTCTGAGCTGTTGCAGAACCTAGGTTTGTTATTGATCCTGAGATCACGAGACTTCCTCCTGGAGTGTATTCAGCCTTCAGATTCTGCAGGTAGAGTCTTATGAAAGGTTCTACCACTACTGTATAGCTTGTGTTGAAAACCCTCTGAGCACCAGAAGGATCTCTATAGACTACCGAGATCATTAGAGGCGTCGTGCCAAATCTAACTTCAGACTGATACGCTGTGTAAGGATTGTAAGCTATTCTAATAACCTTGCTCACCACAGATCCGGGGTCTAACCTCTCCAGGTATATTAGAGAAGGACTTGCTATAACTAGAGGAGCTGTGTATGCTGGTGATATGAATATATAAACATTGAATGCAGGAGCTGAACCTATATTCAATATGTACATGGTCACATCCTCATAACTGCTGTTAACAATTATAGGACTGCTCAATCTCACATCAATAAGCTTAACATCTCCGAGAACAGGGATCGTGATCTCGGTCTCAAAACTTCTTAGAATACCTATCTCATCAGTGTACACGAGAAGAGCTCTAGATCTATATATGCCTGGATCTACGTTAAGTATGTTTATCTGCGCCATGAATATTATGAAATCTCCCTTCGAGTAAGTCTGTTGAAGACCTTGCTGAGCTGTTGTGAGGAGGCTGGCTATATTCTGAGGTGTGAGAGCTTCTAGAGATATAGGCTGGCCAGCTACCGATGCCGGAGGTATTCTTATGAGGCTTGAATTATCATAGCTATTTCTAAATCCTTCGGGTAGGTAGAGAGTTAGATACGCTCCCTTCAAGCTTTCAACATAGTTATTTCTAAATATCAGAACTAGATGAGCTCCCATAGTATTAGGTCCTACAGATCCTTCGAGCCACATGCTTGTTATATACTCAACAGCGCTGGAGGTGGTCTCTACAGAGCTTAGATTCTCTACTCTCATAATCAGAGGTTCACTGACATTGATCTCTATGAAAGAACCGTAGGATGTTGATATGTAGCTCATTAGAACCGTTAATACCACATAATTCTTCGAGGTATTTATATTAGTGTAAAGGGTTACAGTGCATACAGCTCCTGAAGCTAGTGGCTGGGGGCATGCTTCGGAAGGTTTTACAAGATCTAGATCTTCTGATGATATACTGATCTGCAGTCCTTGGATCTGGTATCTTCCTAAATTAATTATTCTAATAGTCAGAGGAACATACTTGCTATTGCTGAATACTGGTATAGGAGATGAGGTGCCCCAGAAAGCTGTTGTGATCTTCGGAATCCCTGCATAATCTCTCGGATCCTCTATATAGAGTGGTATTATAAAGCTTTCTTGCATGGATCCTATGGAGCCTGAGATAACCTTATAAAGAGTTAGATTCAAAACCAGATCATATTTACCAGGTCTCGCATAAGGTGATATATCAGAGTATATATCTAGATAGCATGAACCACCTCCAGATACACCGTTCAAGCATGTTCCGCCAACATATTTTATCCTGAGATCTGGTGGAGCCATTATATCTGGTTTGAGAGATGAGATAGCTTCAGGTTTCGTGTTTATAAAGATCACTCTGATCACTACATCTCTTGCTGATGCCAGGAGAGGAGCTGGAGATCCTTGATACAATGTTTCAATATATGAGAGTTCTAGCACCTTCTCTACAACAGTGCTTAGAGTTAGATTGTATGATACAGATACGTTATATCTCACACTATCTATAGAAGCCATGGCATCTATTCTGAGAAGAGCTTTTAATGATCTCGAAGACACCTCAATAGGTGGGAATACGATTCTTACTACATCTCCATAGGAGATCTGTCCTGTGTAGGTTGCTGTAATCTCTTCAGATCCCTGAGAACTCAAGCTATTCTCAAGACTTATCCTGGCTACGAGACTTGTTATAATATTTTTAACATAGGATCTGAGAATAATATATATAGATGCTCTACTCGTATTCTCATAGACTACAACCTGATCCCATCCGTAGTCGACTAACACTATCCCAGGCTCCGGCATTTTAATCTCTGTGTAGAAGCTGTAGGAAATATTAAACCAGAACTCAGATCCTTGAGATCCTGCGAGACCACTTACCTCAAGTACCAGCTCGTAGACTCCGGGCGGTGTTTTTATATCGATATTATTGAAAACATAAGATGCAGAAGATCCCGGTGATAGAGATCCTCCTTGAATCGAGTAGCTATTCCTACCTGAAATCTCTATACCCGGAGGAGTTTTAAGAGTTAGAATAAGAGATCTTATCTCATGTATATCATCGTTTCTAAGAAGGATCTCTAGAGAGTTTCCTATAGACATTGAATATGCATAGCCAGAACTCCATCTATAATCTACGAGATCCAATCGTATCTTAGGAGGTTCTTCAATTACATAGCTTATGATCCAGCTACTCTCAGCGAGATATGAAGTCTGTGAGCTCGTGGCGATATACAGGAGAACAAGTCTAGCTCTGTGAACTCCTGGAGATACGTCGGGAGGTACTGATAATTGAAACTGTAGATATCCTCTGGATCCCGATGGAATGCTCTGGAGCTGGTAGTATGATTTCTGAGGATATAGTTCTGATGCTTCTAGATATGCTACGATACTCTCTAGATCCATGAAATCTCTGTTGTCAACAACTATGGTAAGCTGATTATTCATAGAACCTGGATAAGAAGGATTAACTCTCCAGAAGATCTGAGAGATCCTTATATCAAGACTTGGATTGGTTAATACTGCTGTAAGTATATATTCTTGAGATACGTAGAATTCTGATCCTTTTCTACTACCATATATATCTAATCTCAGAGAGAGTTTATAGGTTGATGCAGTGCAAGAAGAATCTATCCTTATATTGTCGAATCTTATATTGAATAGATCACCTGGGTTAATACTTCCTGATATATAAACATAGGAGACGTTAGATCCGTTAGGAAAACTCATGCAATCTGGCAGTGTAAGAGTTGCTACAATGCTATTGAGAACAGCCAGATCCTTATTTCTGAAGCTGACTACATACTCGCTTTTAAGAGTATCCTGAGGATTCTTCGGAGAACTCCATCCATATGATATTATATCTAGAAGTACCTGGGGAGGGCTTTCAACTGTGAATGATGCTGAAAGCACGAGATTGGCTGAGTATGATACTCCATCACTTGTTGTAGCCTGAAGATCTAGGTTTAAGGTTGCGTAGTAGGTTCCTGGAGATGTATTCGAGATCACACCTATTCCGCTAACCACTATAGTGGATCTATCTCCACTACCTATGCTAGGTATCTGAACCCTGCTCACATCAGGTTCAAAACCTTGTGGGAGGGTTATAATAGCTTCACCACCTGATACGCTGGTATCTCCTCTATTCTCGAGAACTATATAGAGATTAGTATTCACAGTCCCCGGATAAGCTGTTGGAGAGAGATAAGAATCTCTAACACTAAGAACTACGGGAGGATAGTTTGAAACCTGTATCACTACAAATGTGGTGTAGAAACCCTGCTGACCTGATGCTACAACTACGTAGGATATATTAAGCCATAAAATGTAAGAACCTGGGCTGGCATTTTTCGCTATATCTATTGTATAAGAGAAGTATATTATATCTCCAGGATCTACGTAAGCTCGAATTGTTTGATTAAGATCTCTGGCTGGAGAACAAGTGTAAACAGGCTTGATAGTCTCAGGTATGTTATAAAGACATGCGGCTACAGAGCTGATTCTTTCCGAACCTACGTACATATAGAATATGTTTAGAGTAGCACCTCTGCTCCCGGGATACACCTGATCATATCCTGCAGAGTTTCTTAGAGAAACATCTTTCAGTTCGAAAGATATGTTCTGAGAGTAAACTATTGAAGAGGTTAGAGCACTTAGTATATTTACGAGTATGAGAGTATAGATCAAGAATCTCTTCAAGAAAGCTCTTGCTATAGACATATACATTCTCTCTCACCTTTATCAATGATTGAGATATCGAAGAGAAGAGCTATTCTACTCGAAGATCTAATCAAGCGCTCCTTCCATTTGTAGAGCATGTGTAAAGCTTCACCCTATTTACAGTTAAACTTGTGAAGCCTATATCCCTCATTAAGAACTGATTTTAATTTCTTGGTTCTTTAAGAAGTTATATAAGAGGATTCTTAACTCTAGTTAGGTGGTTTAGAATGATTATAGGCAGGATCAGGTATAAACTGCCTTGTGGATGGCTTCCTTCTGTGAGAGGTAGTATAATTCTTATGAGTTGCAGACCTTATGGCAGGTCGGGTGCCAGTGCTCTTATCAAGATAAAGGGTTTTCTAGATCTAGAGGATCTCAAGAGGCATGGGTATAAGCTTGTATCCGAGGTCTCAGTAGATCGAGATGTTAGAATTGCTATTATACGGGGAAGAATATGCCCATGTAAAAAAGCTGGGCTTCATAAGGTTCATGTGATCGGTATGAAGGGAGCTGAAGATCATGTGATAGAAGTCACAGGATTATTCGGAGATCTGAGAGAGTTCAAGAATCTTGTGAAAAATCTCATGAGAAATAACATAGAGGTTTTGAAGGCAACCTATAGAGAGGCTAGAAGAAGTGATTTTATAAGTATGAAGCAGTGGAGTCTTATTGAAACAGCATTTAGATCAGGGTTCTTCGAGTATCCTAAGAAAACTAGTATCTGGGGTCTGGCGAGGTCTCTAGGTCTTGCGAAATCTAGTATAGATGAGAGTATTAGAAGAGGCTTGAAAAAAATTATTGAGAAAGGATCTATGGGATCTGTTTCAGCTCTCTAGCTTTCTATTCTGACAGCTACAAATCTCTTGTATAGCGCTAGATATGCTGCGATCATAAATACAGCTATTGAGAATATTAGAAAGCCTAGGATCACGAATACAACGGGTTCTGGAACTTCCATGTAGAAGTTGAAGAATCCTGCAATAGGAATTCCACTCCCGCCTGCTACTGCCATGTATGGATATCTTGATCCATCGTTGATCAACTCTCCTAGGAATACTACTGCTACGGCTATGAAGCCTAGATATACTGTTGGTTTGGGTATGATATTCTCAGATCTTACCCTGGTCCATGAGTATACTGAGATGGTGAGTAGCGTGATTATGAGAACCATTTTAAGAGCTAGAGCTGGCATGAAGCTTCCGAATGTGACTTGATTGAATATATAAGATGAGTAGTAGTGAAGAGAATACCAGTATAGAGGTCCTGCGAAGAATTGCGCGAAGAGGAATCCTACCCCAAACATGAGACCTATCTTCACACCTCTAGGATTATTCTCGTAAGCCATTAGAGATGCTACTACAAAACCTCCTGTAGATATCACAGCGAATACTGTATGAAGATATAACGACCAGAAGATGGGAGATGTATACGCGTACCAGGCTGGTGGAACGGTTCCTGCTAGGAATTCTGCTACTGCGTGCGGGTATGTTATTTCTGAGAATAAGGTTCTAAAACCTAGTGGGACTCCGAAGCCTGATAAAGCCATTATAAAGCCTATGATACTATGGGTAGAAGGCGATACTCTACCCCAGGTATACCAGAATATAGCTATGGAGGGTATTCTAATCATGATGCTTACAATCGATATAGCTATTGGTGTAAAGAGAAGATTTGTTGCCAGCGCCACTAGTCCTGGGAAGAATCCTGCGAGGAAGACTGTTATTATAGTACCCCACACACCTGAGAAGAGCTCTGATACTATCATGATTCTGAAGGTGCTTCTCGCAAACACCTCGAGCTCAGGATCTGATCTCTTATAAGCAAGCCATCTATATATAGCTGTCACAAGACCTACTCCCAGGGTTATGGATACGAATACTATATGTATGAGGACTGAGAGTCCTAGTGTTGTGAATCCTAAGAACTGCGCGGGGGTTACGGAAACCTCGCTAGCACTCAATATTCTCACCTCTTTCTAAAGAATCTCTCTATAAGCTCTGTAAATCTCGCATGCCTGCTTGCTACTATGTACATTGCATAGATCCCTCCCAGATTCACTCCTAGAATTATAGCTCCCGCCAGTAGAACGAACTGAGGTGTTCTAGCGTAGTCTACAGCTGTCACGACCTCGCTCGGATATAGAAGGCCGTATACTGTCCAAGGCTTTCTACC
Organism: Sulfolobales archaeon; assembly: GCA_038881635.1. Taxonomy (NCBI): domain Archaea; kingdom Thermoproteati; phylum Thermoproteota; class Thermoprotei; order Sulfolobales; species Sulfolobales archaeon. The sequence continues at coordinate 22,358 of JAVZPJ010000005.1, forward strand.
AGCTTCTCTAACATACCATCCCAGAACAGCTGCTAGAGCGACTCCTACTCCTATTAATAATGCTAGTAGGAATATGGTTTTCCTCTCATCATTTCCAGTGAGTATTCTAAGAACTCCTCGTGAGATGGGAGAGATCACTGGTATTCTATATATGACTCCTGCCATAGCTATCGCCGATATGAATGCTAGCACTCCACCAGCTATCTTTGTGTAGTATGCTGTGTGTATGATCTCAGTTCTCGATTCTGCGATCTCGAGATCGTTTCTACATATATCTGAGAGTTTTGTCGAGAGAACGCTCTCGAGTTTCGATCTATCGATCTGGAGATTCAACTTACTTGCTACATTCAGAAGATACTCCTCTGACACTCCAAGCTTACTAGCTAGATCTCCTAATGTAGTGTTGCCCAACTGATCGCATGAGGAGTAGAATCTATCGAACCCTACTATAGGATGATTAGGATCTCGATACGCTATAAGTGCTAGAAGTGGATTGTTAAAAGTAGTGTAAGCTCCTTCCATCATGGCGAATTTAACAGGATTATACTCCACGACATTCACCCCCATATAGTCTCCTAGTACTGTTGGCTGGATCAGTATCAGTATGAGGAGGATTGGGAAGAATGCTTTTATAATATCTCTATACCTCAGATCTCCTGACCTGTATAATCTATAGGAGTAGCCTAGAAGCGCTATTGAAAGTCCTATTATAAAGGCTGCCACCAGATTGTGGAGTGATGAGGCTAGAGCGTAAGGGCTGTAGAATACAACCAGAGGATCTTTTAGAATCACTCCTATCAGATCTGATGAACCTGGTATCTGAAGCAGGTCTTGTAAGGTTAGTCCTGTTGTTAGAAGAAGTATCTTCAGAGCAACAAGCTTCTGAGGATCTGTTGACATAGGTCCGTAGTCGGGGAGGAAAGGATATAAAGCGTTAGGTATAGAACCTACACCCCATGGTGCTACAAGCCACGAATTCACGACCGTTATAAGATATCCTGAGAAAACAGCGAAAACCCAGTATATGCCTAGGATCAGAATGCTCAGAGAAGTTCTCACTCTGTTTAAGGTCACTAGAAATAGTATCAGGAAAACTGCTTCATTTGCAAATGCTATAAGCTCTAGAGCTAGTGGGGCTAAGAGAAATGACGCTATAGCAACTATGGTTCCAGGCCATACCTGAACAAGACCGAACTCTACCAGAGTTCCCGTTACAGCTCCTAAGGCGAAGTTTACAGCCAGCACGTAGGACATGATCCTGGCTGCTGTCATGTACTCAGGCTTTCTACTCTTACTATAGGCGTAGAGAAGCATCATAATAGCTAGAGGGAATCCTAGCGTTATTGATACGAATATTGCGTGAAGATATATGCCTAATGCAGACAATCCTAACATATAGCTCATAAAATCCACTTCCAATCACCTGATCTCAGTATTCTAATATCATAGGCATTTATATAAAATACCCCCGAACATTGTAAGGGTTTAAATATATCTAGGATAACCAAGATCAGGAGTGAGGTGAGGTGCTATTACTGATAAAAGATTTCCTCGCTATATTATTATGAGAGCATCTTGGAAGGATATGATCCTGTTTCTAGAAGTTTTAGAATCAAAGATATTATAACGAGAAGAAAAAGTGGTAGAGAGCTGAGATGCTACTATAGATTTAGAGCTGACAGATGGTATGGCGGTATAGCCACAGGTGATGTTATAGGTTGCAACCTCTCTTGTAAGTTCTGCTGGAGCTGGTATTTTAAAGATAGACCTGATCTGGGGAGTTTCTATACTTCCGAAGAAGCTTTCAACAAGATCATGAGTATTATGAGGAGAAGAGATCTGAGAAGAGCTAGACTTAGCGGTGGTGAACCTACTCTAAGCATTGATCATCTTCTAGAGATATTAAGATTATTCGATGAAAGCAGTATAGAGTTTATTCTAGAGACTAATGGTATTCTCATAGGCTTCGATGAGAGACTGGCTAGAGCTCTCTCGAGGTATTCTAATATTATAGTTAGAGTATCATTTAAAGGTGTTAGTAGAAATGAGTTTCATATGCTCACAGGTGCCAATCCTGAATCTTTTGAATTACAATTTAAAGCTCTAGAGAACCTGATAAACTCAGGTCTTAAACCCGGGCGTGAGGTTTATCCTGCGGCTATGATAGGATTCAGTAGAGATGAAGATATAATAGAGTTTTCAAGAAGACTTACACAGATACATCCAGCATTAGCTGAGGTGGATTGGGAGTATGTGATACTATATCCTCATGTTAAGAAGATATTAGCTAGAGCAGGATTGAAACCTGTTAGAGCAGTAGATCCTAGCAACATACCTAGAGAGATGATCTAGATATACAGATTCTTCTGAGACTACATCTATCACAAGCATTCGTTCTACACATGCTCTTCACATGCATATATGCTACCGTCTGAAACCATCCTAAAGCTCTTCCGAGATAGCTTCTCAGAATACCTATACCACATGAATCTCTTATAGGACAAGTATTGCATGAGTGCAGTATACAGAGATTCTTATCAGGTCTTCTCTTCCAAATTCTAAGATTCATATTTGCGAGAAATCTCTCAAGATTAACATCGAATGGAGCATAGCTTGTGTCTAGCTTGACATGCAACATGTATGAGTAGAGAATCTTAGGACCAACACCTTTGCATCTCAGCAGAGATCTATAATTATCAGAATCATTTCTAAGAACATGATCTCTAATTCTAGAGTAGCATTCTAAAGCCTGTGGAAGTTCTCTGAGTTGAAAACTTCTACCAATATTATCTAGAACTTCTCTAGGATCTCGAATTATTAAACTCATAGGATCCCGGTATATTCTGAGAATCTCTCTAACCCATCTCACCGTATTATTATGATAATCAGTATTCTTAGAGAGATAAATAGATGTGAATACTATGACGTCATCTAGAGGAGATACAGAGATCCCGTAGGAAGAATATGTTTCAGATAAAATCTCTATAATCTCTCTGAAAACCCCTCTCACATCACTGAATATCTGATCTATGTCAAGCCATAATCCTAGGAGATAGTCTGCATATTCAAGACAGAAACTATCATTGTGAGATACCTCGTATACTCTCCTACTAACCCTGATCCTAAGACCACTGCACACACCATAAATCTTAACAGCTTTATAATCTTCTATATCAAGCATTGGTAAAGCAAATGAAGGATAGAAGATCTCAGAGAGCTTTGGCGTGGTACTAGAATCCTTAGCATTCAAAGATTTCGAGATCAATCTCCTTAGATCCCTCACACCTCCTCCAATCTTTAACTATCGAATTAGAAGGTCTTCTATCTCGGCTTTATCATTTCTAGAGATACTTTAATACTGTGATCCTGATCTCTCCTAATCTCTCCGGCGAATCCTCTACCTCCAGATAATTTGTATCAAGACTCTCGATCTTAAAACCTTTCTTCTCAGCCTCTTTTACGAGGTTCTCTACAGGTGCTAGGGGGAGGTTTACACCTTTAACCCAATAGTGTATTGGTATCATGATTCTTGCTCTTAGAAGCTGGAAGACTTCTAAAGCCTCTACATAATCTATTGTGAAAACTCCTCCAATAGGTAATATGGCTATGTCAACTCTCTCGAATTTCTTCATAGTACTCTCATCCGGTATATGCCCTAGATCTCCTGCATGAAGTATTGAAACTCCTCCAGATGTTCTGATCACGTAAACAATGTTAGAACCCCTCCTCCTGCCACCTTCTTTATCATGGTAAGTTTTAACGCCTCTAACTCTGAAGGGAGGTATCTCGAAGTCTCCCTCCTTCATCTTAAATATCTTCGTATCATCTCTAGACACAACCCTGTGAGCATTATGATCAAAATGATCATGGGTTATAAGAACGTAATCAGCCTTAACCTCAGGTCTTTTAATTCCTATAGATCCTCCATCATGAGGATCTATAATCAGAGTCTTACCATAAGCATGAACACCTATGCATGCATGACCATACCATTGGATTTTTATAGAACTACTCATAGTATTACACCTCAGTGTTAGAATACCTAGGAAGGTTATTAAGTATCATAGAGTGTTTTTAGATTTTATGCCTCACATCTCTCTGAGATCTCAGATCATAGATCTAGAGAGATATTCTGCTTCAAGAATAAGAGATCAGATCCTGTCTAACATCTCTCTAATTCTTCTCACACCTTCTCTAATCCTATCTAGAGATTCCGTAGCAAAGCTGAGTCTTATACTTCCTCTAGAGCTTTCGCCGAAGAATTCTCCGGGAACAACTGCTACGGAGGCTTCTAATAAGAGTTTTTCAGCTAATTGAATACTCTCTAGATTGCGTTCTCTAAGTCTTTCCTTTAGATCCAGAAGTACGAACATAGATCCTCCTGGTCTAAGAAATCTAGCTTCCCTGATCTTTGAAAGTTCTTCAACCATCACATCTCTTCTCTCCATAAGAACTCTTCTCATAAACTCAATATGCCTCCTCCTAAGATCCCTATCTCTAAGATATCTCAGAACCAGGTACTGAGCTACGGTAGAAGGATGGTATGTAGAAATCTCAGAGATCAGGCTAATCCTCTTAATAATGCTTTTAGGACCATAGACATATCCAAGCCTCCACCCAGGTATCCCAGGATCCTTGCTAAAAGCATTTAGAGATATAACATTCTCTGGAGCTAGTTTATATAGGTATATATGCTCACCTTCATAGACAAGTGTTTTATAAGGCTCGTCATAGATTATCCATATATCATTGTCAACAGCTATCTCAACTAATGCTCTCGCTATATTCCAGTCTATAACCCTTCCAGTTGGATTATCAGGGCTTACAAGTATGATTGCTTTGGTTCTTCCTCTCACAATACTCTCATTAATTAGATCTACATCAGGTTGAAATCCTCTATCTATAGATGTAGGAGCATATCTAATCCTCGCTCTGTTAAAGGTGATCACATTCTTATATCCGAAGAATGTAGGATCTATAAGTATAACTTCATCACCTTCCTCTAGAACAGCTGTAAGTGATGAGAATATAGCTCCTTGACCTCCCGAGGTTATAACGATCTGGTCGGAATCTATCTCCAGTCCTCCGAGTTCTCTGAGATCATCTGCAATAGCTTCTCTAAGATCTAAAAACCCTGCCGAGGGTCCGTAAGAATATAGTTTCGTAGAATCTTCTTTAAGAGCTTGAGAAAGCCATTCTCTAATCTCTCTGGGAGGCGGGATACCTGGTTCTCCGGCTGAGAACATGATCAGATCTCTACCTTCTTTTCTCATATTCTCAGCAATTCTATTGATAATACGTGTAGGACTTTCGATCAGAAGATCCGAAGATTTGTTGTAGGAGGGCATATGACTTCCTGAAGAGATTCTTGTAGGAGACTTATAAGAGCTTATAAATTAGATCATGATGAGAATATAGTTAGCAAAGCCGCGTTTATCAGGATTATTACTATTGAGAAGATGAGAGCTAGTGCTGAGACAATCCTTGAATTTCTCAGAGAACCCATTAATCTGTGAGATGATGTTATAAGTGTTAGTGGGAGTAGAACCAGGGGAAGATATATTGATAGAACCACCTGAGTGTATACTAGAAGCTCTATCACGTTAAATCCTATTAGAATAGCTATTGTAAATGGTATCAGATTGATAATTCTAATCATAAACCTCACACGCCACATACTCATGTGCTTCGAGAAGAAACTCTCGAAGATGTTAACCCCAACCTGAATACTTACCAGCGATGATGAAAGTCCTGAAGCTAGTAGAGCTATGCCGAAAACATATGAAGCTAGAGCTCCGTAGAGAGGTTTTAATATATAGTACGCGGTCTCTGCATCAACATCATGCATTCCATGTATGTAGAATGCGTAGTAGCTTAGAACCTGTAGTGCTGCATTAAGTAGAGAAGCTATGCTAAGGTAGAGGAGTGTATCTTTTAAATGCTTTCTCAAAGCTCTGCTAGGATCTTCCTGTGTTCTCCATTCATCTCGCGAGAGGTATGAATGAAGTAGTAGTGCGTGAGGCATTATAGTTGCTCCTATTATAGCTGTTGCATATATCGAGATCTCACCTGATAATGAGGATATGGTTATGCTACTTCTAATGACCTCGATAAAATCCACCCCTACTATGTGAAGCTCGTAGAGAAGGCTGAAGCCTACTACACCTACTAATACTGCTATGATCTCATGCAGTCTACCAGCTCTTTCGAGGGCTATGAAAAGTACTATTATATCTAGAAATGCTATGGGAAGAGCTATTTCAAGAGGAATGTTGAGAAGGAGAGCTATACCTACTACCATTCCCGTAAGCTCAGCCATGTCTGTAGCGAGGATCATTATGAATGTGGATGTGAAGTAGAGTATCTTTAAAGGCTTGCTAAGGATCCCTAAACCTTCTATTCGTAGCATCATTTCTTCAAAAACGCTATAGCCTCTTGCTAGACCTAGCTTTCCTGAGAGGTATTGAAATAGAATAGCTAGAAACCCGCTAAGCCATACAACCCAGAGAAGGCTCATACCGAATTTAGCGCCTGCAGAGATGTTGCTCCCGAAATTACCCGGATCTATATAGGCTACGCTGACTATCACTGCAGGTCCTAGAAGAGCTCTTATACTTCTAAGCTTTCTCACACCTACTGCTCTTCCATTCAATTCAAAGTTAGTATCTTAGAAAGCTTAAAAAGAAAGTAATTAGATAAGAGAAGATCCTAGAAATAGCTGTAGGGCATCTCTAGGTATGCATAGAAGTTCTCAGAGATTGAAAGCATCTATGGAAACACCCTTGAAGAGCCCAGGAATTTTTATAGGAGAGAGATGATTATAGAAGGAGGTGTTAATAAAATCAGGATATGCTCCTCATCAAGGGCTGCAGGAATTTATAATATGAAAAGAGATGAGGAAGAATCTCATGTATCTAGGTTAGAGTATGAGAAGAATCTGTCACCTATTAAAGATGATTCCGGTGACCTGGATTTCCGTGACTGATCTCATAATAATCCTAGATCTAATAGTTCTCGTAGTAGCCTTATATCTTCTCATGCCTATGCTCTTTGGAGCGGCTTACTATCCTTCATCAAGAGATCTCAAGGATCTCTTGAGAGAAGTGCTTCAGAAGCACTTCAGAGATAGAAGTACTGTGAAGATTATTGATCTTGGAAGTGGTTTTGGGAGGGTATGTTTCTGGGCTTGTGAGATAGATCCGAGGGTTGTATGTAGAGGTGTAGATATAGATCCTATTAAAGTTTTATGGAGTAATTTTATGAGCAGATTAAAAGGACTTGAGAAGAGAGCTAGTTTTAAGAGAGGCAATATATTCAATGAAGATCTGGGAGAATATGATCTGATATACATGTTCCTCTGGAGCTCAACTGTTGAGAAGCTAGAGAGAAAGATATTAAGAGAGGCTAAGAAAGGATCTGTAGTGATATCTTTAGAGCATCCTCTCAAAGTACTTAAAGCGAGTAAGTGGAAGAAGTATTACATAGCCTATGTAGAATGATCATTTCTCGACCTCAAGATATGTTCTAGAGATCTAGAGAGGATCTAAGGATCCTCCATGCTTCCCCTACTATACTCCTATCCTTATCACTCCATTTTATCACTTCCTCAGCCTGAAATATGTCTAAGAGCTCCTCCTCTCTAACCCCAGCTAGCTCTCCTACTAAGGCGTAGACTGTGAGATATGATGATGCAGCTGTTATTCTTCTCACCTTATTATAAAGATCTCTTTCCAGAACCTTGTATAAGTATCTACTACTCAAAGGAGTTCTAGAAAGATCTCTAGGTATTTTCCCACGGATCTCTCCTCTTATAAGTTTTATAACCAGGCTTACATCAACACCCTGTGTAAAAGATCTAGTAGCATACCAGGAGATTAGATGCTCTCTATAGATCTCTTCAGCTTTTCTAGCGTGATTCTCATCTGAAATGATATAACCTGCTAGAACTGCTGAAAGTGCTGTGCTGACAAGATCTTCTGTAGAGAGGGTGTTCATAGAATCTCTATCTGTATGATAATACCTGCTAGGCCACTCATTAAGCATGAAATTTTCAACACCCCACACAGATGCTAGATCGTGATCGCTTCCTGCCGAGTATGGTGCTATATCGTATCTTATAGAAGGCGTTGGAACTCCCGTGAATGATTGTATAGTGTCTAATGCTGTTCTTAATCCTATGTAGCCTGCTGATGCTGTTCTAAGTCCTAGGATTAGAGGCGGGTTTACAAGTGTTAGAACAGATCCCGTGGCATATTGATTGGATCCTATCATATCCAGATTTATAATATGCTCGATAGAATCTCCTAAAATCTCGCCCAGATAAGCTGTGCCGGTATGCTCAGGAACCCATGCACTGCACATCTCTATGTTTCTAAGAATCGATGATTCTCTAGAGAGCAATGCTATCAAATAATTTCCAGCCGATCCACTGGCATTATCATGGGCTCCTGGCATGGGATGGCATATATGACTTATATAAAGGATCTTCTCACTCCCGCTACATGTATGAAGTATTGGGAGAGAACCTGATGTATGGTACTCGGTCTTGCTACTCCAGCAGACTTTAACTCTTCTATCTCTAGCTAGAGCATCTATCACTCTAGAAGCTTTTGAATAAGGTATGTTCATTACAACTCTGTCTTTCTTCAGATCTCTACTTCTCAGAAATAATCCTGTGTATGGTACTGCATCAGGATGCCTAGCTGGGTTGTAATGTATTATCAGCCTAGAGTCATATCTATCATAAGCTTCATAAGGTGTTAGATCTGTTATGATAGCCTCGCCGGAACAGGAATCATCTCTACAGAATCTTAGCTCGCTACAACCTTCACCAGATCCTGTGTGTGCTGAGAGTAGTGTAGGACTTCTCCTCAGATCAAGGTCTAGGAGAAGTTCTTCTTCAACCCAGATCCTCAGCTCTCCACTTTGAGCATCCCATCCTACTGGTGTTTCTATGAATCCTCTCGAGCTATCTAGAGGTGCTTCATATATCTTGCTTTCAATACCGTGAGACCTGAGAGCTTCTCTTAAATCTTCTATGGCATATCTCAATCCTTTAGAGCCCTGGATCCTGTGGTGCGAGGTTATTCTGCTGATTACTATCTCGATATCATAGGATGATATCATCTTTCTCAGATCTCTATAAAGATCCTTGAGATTCAATAGAGTACGCCTTCTAAATATCTCTTGTAGATTTTATATTTCTACCTCTTCCTAGCAGTTCTCCTAGAAATCCTGATATGCTTTCTAGACCTAGCATAGTATCTTCCCAGGAGAAATACTGAAACCGATAGAGCTAGTAATATAGCTGAGAAAATACCTATATTGTCGTACGGGTAGATCTCTGAGATACCATTCTGATATCTGGTCCTGATCAAGCCTAGGTCTAGTAGTATGTAAGCGGAGTAAGATATTAGATCTTTTGCATAAGTCTTAAAAATATGAGGATTATCAGAATCAGAGATACATGATCCCAGCTGTATAGTGCTACGAGTATTTCTAGTAATCATAATGAGATAAGCTTCTCCCCATCTCGAGCCTGTATAGCATTCTACCGTGATCTCGGAAATCTTCTCCACAATTATATAG
>JAVZPJ010000005.1:32081-146334 GCA_038881635.1 Sulfolobales archaeon
CAACCATATCAAGATATTAGAATAGACAATATAACACTAGAAACTCTGATAATATTAACATCGGCAAACTCTCAAGCCGGTGTATTAAATGGATGTATGGCGATAGTTGATATATATGTTAAATATGTGGAGTATAGATATGCATATCTAAACTTTCTCGCATTTATACTGGTAATATCAGGATCTATAATGATCTTTAGACATTTAATAGAGAATCTAAGAAGATTAGCAAGAGAGCAGGTATACCAGAACTAGGATTCTTCCGTGAGATAATATAGAGAAGGGGGGAAAGAAGATCATTGTTTTGTTAAAAAGAGTTTAGAACTACTTCTTATATATTGTCGAGTATGTTAGAAGCATTGGAGGTCCTACTAGAATTCCCTCAACATTCTTCTGAGCAACTATTATTAGATAGCCTTGGAATAAGGGTATGTAGGGAGCTTCATCTGCTAATATTCTCTGAACCTGCTCGTAGATGCTTGCTCTCTGGCTTTGATCTGCTATGCTCTGAGCTTCTTCCAGAAGCCTGTCTACGGTAGGATTCGCATATCCTGTTCCAGTCCACTTATTGGCATCAGATTTTAGAAATGGTGTGAGATAATCATCAGGATCTATATAGTCAGGATACCATCCTAATAGCGAGACCATCATCTGACCATTTCTAAGCTGACTCACATAAGTAGCCCACTCGCTACTTCTAATAGTCACCTCAATAAGCCCTGTAGCCTCGAGCTGGCTCTTAATAAGCTGAGCTACATCGGCTTCAGTATCTCCATAATGTGTTGGAGTGTACCAGAGCTCGATCTTCAGTTTATTAGATTCGTTATATCCTGCTCTCATCAGATACTCTCTTGCAAGAGTTAGATTAGGTCCTACACCGTATAGCTCTTTAAATGAATCTATATGACTCCACATGCCATTGGGAACCATACTGTATAGAGGTTGCATAGTTCCCATAAACACTTTCTCGATGATCTCAGTTCTATTGATAGCAGCTGCTATAGCTTTTCTAACGAGAACATCATTCGTAGGATTCATTTTAACATTTATGACTAGATATCTTATGAAGCCTCCAGGAGCTTCAATAACATTATACTTCCCGCTCTTGATTAGATCCACGTAGTCTGTAGGTCTGAGAGTTCTCCAAGCTATATCAACCTCACCTCTCTCTAGAGCTAGTCTGAGCGATGAAGCATCTCTATAGAATTTAATGATAATAGTTTGAGTCTTAGGCTTCTCACCATAGTAATATGGATTAGCCTCGAGAACAATATATTCATCTCTCTTGAAATCCTTTATACAGTAAGCACCAGCACCACCCCACGTAGCATCACTAGATATATTCGTGAACGGATAGTTTGGATTTACAGGGAAGTAAGGCGGTGTTGCTACCAATGATAAGAAGTAGCTTGCAGGTGTTTTTAGTTTGAATTCTACTGTGTAGTTATCCAGAGCTTTTACATCGTCTACGAAGTCTGTCACAAGCCATGAAGGATCTCCCTTAATATACATAACTCTCTTAATACTCCAAACAACATTCTGAGCAGTCACAGGAGTTCCATCACAGAACCTAACATTATCTCTGAGATGGAAAATCCATGTATATCCATTATCTCTGATCTCATAACTCGTTGCAATACCTGGAATAAGGTCTGCAGTGCCTGGCTTGTATTTATATAAGCCTTCCATGATGTTTGAGAGAACCTCCCAAGTGAAGAAGTCGTATGCATTAGCAGGATCTAGATCTGTGACCTTATCAGTGACACCTATTACAATCTGGCTAGGTGGAGATGGTCTAGGTGTGAAGAAGAGGAATAGACCTGCTACCAATACTATGATAACGATCAAAGCTACTATGATCAGTATACTTCTTCGAAGCATATGCAACCCTCGATACTCAATTCAGTTTTAAGTATATATGCTTTTTTCCCCTTCTCTGCAATTCTTATATTGTCGGTGCATTAGATGAGTTTAGCAAGGTATATACTATATAGATCTCTACTCATAATTCCTACAATACTTATACTATACACTATAGTTTTTATAGTGCTTAGAATACTTCCCGGAGACCCTGTGCTGGCAGTGCTTGGAACGAAAAATATACCGCCAGAACAGCTTGAGAGTATTAGAAGAAGTCTGGGTCTTGACAAGCCTCTCTATGTTCAGTATTTCGAGTATCTATATAGATTTATCAGAGGTGATATGGGTACCTCACTTATAATCCAAGGAAGACCTATAGCATTGGATATAGCTGAAAGACTTCCAGCAACCATAGAACTATCTATAGCATCGATATTAGTAGCTCTTCTAATAGGTGTTTCCATAGGTATTGTCTCTGGTAGAAGTAGTAGTACTCTTGTAAGCGCATTCTCAAGAATATTCGGTTCATTCACCTACGCCATATTCATACCATGGTTTGGAATGCTTCTTCAGATAGTATTCGGAATATGGCTGGGAGTGCTACCTGTAGACGGGAGAACTTCTCCAGGTGTTATAATCAGAGGACCTACAGGTCTCTACATAATAGACTCTATAATAAATAGAGATCCTTACGCTCTAGTAGATTCTATAAGACATATAATACTCCCATCAATTACTCTAGGAGTTGTTCTCAGCGGTCCTTATATGAGGCTTGTGAGAAATAACATGAGATCTATGCTGAATTCTAAGATAGTTCTAGCATACAGATCTAGAGGTATTAGCGAGAGTAGGATTAGCAGACATGTGTTCAGGCATGTCATGATACCTGTGGTCACATACAGCGGATTGCAATTCGCATTACTTCTAGGAGGTGCTGTGCTTACTGAAACAACATTCAACTGGCCTGGGATAGGTACTTATCTCGTTGATAAGGTTTTCTACAGAGACTATCCAGCTATACAAGCTGTTGTTATCGTATTTGCTTTCTTCGTAGGAGTTATAAGTCTTGTAGTTGATATACTATACTCACTCATAGATCCTAGGATCAGATATTGAGGTGAGCTTCTTGAGAGTAAATATAAGATCTCTCATTAGAGATCTTATGAATCCATATATAATCTCTGGTTTGATCATAGTGTTATTCGTGGTATTCCTAGCATTATTCTCAGAACTAATAGCACCTTACGACCCCACAAGACCCGCAGGACCTCCGCTAGCACCTCCATCCTGGAGTCATATAATGGGCACGGATAATCTAGGATATGATGTGTGGAGCAGAATCGTCTACGGCTCTAGAACTATTCTAATGGTGGTATCCTTATCTCTTCTCATAAGCTCATCCGTGGGAATAGTACTAGGTCTGATAAGCGGCTATACAGGAGGTTTGATAGATAGAATTCTATCCTTCACAATGGATGCTATATACGCGTTTCCAAGCCTCATACTAGCTATAGCACTTGCAGTAGCACTAGGACCAGGTCCTCTGAATGCTGCGATAGCTATTGCCGTGGTTTACATACCATCATATTTTAGAATGATAAGAGGTCAGGTTCTAAGTATTAAAAACGAAGCATTTATAGAGATAGCAAAAGTGCTTGGAATACCTGTTCACAGGATTCTCTTAAGACATATACTACCTCATCTCACACCCACTATCATGGTTGTATTCAGCATGAATAGTGCTGATGCTGTTCTCACAGAAGCTTCTCTAAGCTTTCTAGGACTCTCTGTTCAGCCACCCACACCAGATTGGGGTTATGATCTTTATAAGGGGAGAGGCTTCATATTATCAGGCTACTGGTGGCTTACCTTCTTCCCAGGTCTCATGATAACGCTACTAGCTCTTGGCATGGCTATGATCAGTGAGGGGGTGTCTGATCTCTATGAGAGAAGAAGAAGCTGAACCAGTACTTCTAGTAAGAGATCTTACCGTACACTACTTTACTTTAAGAGGTGTTGTAAGAGCTGTTGATAGAGTATCTCTAGACGTGTACCCGGGAGAGCTTCTAGCTATCGTTGGTGAGAGTGGTTCTGGTAAATCCACTCTAGGACTTGCTCTTATGAGACTTATACCTCCTCCTGGTAAGATTGTTAGCGGGAGTGTAGTTCTAGATGGAGTAGATCTGATGAAGCTAGATGAGGAGAGTATGAGAAGATTTAGAGGTTCTAAGATCTCTATAGTCTTCCAGGATCCTTTTACAACAATAGATCCTCTGAGAAGAGTTCTAGATCAATTCGTAGAATTCCTAGTGGAACACGGCATAGATAGTGAGAGAGCGAGAGAAAGAGCTGTAGAGTATCTTACCAGAGTAGGTTTGAGCAAGATTCATATAAACTCATACCCTCATCAGCTGAGCGGAGGTCAGAAACAGCGGGTGGCAATTGCAATGGCTTTATCTCTCAACCCTCTAGTTGTGATCGCTGACGAGCCTACAACAGCTCTAGATGTTGTTTCTCAGAGACAGGTTCTAGATCTCATAGACGAGCTCAGAAAAGAGTTTAGAACCTCATTTATACTAATAACCCATGATATCTCCATAGCTATCGAGAGAGCTGATAGAATAGGAGTCATGTACGCTGGACAGCTGATTGAGATAGGAGATAAGAAGAGTATTGTAGAAAAACCTCTCCACCCATATACTCAGGGTCTTATAGCCTCAATACCCAGACCTGATCTAAGAGAGATACCGAAGTCTATACCAGGATATCCTCCGGATCTCACTAATCCTCCTAGAGGGTGTAGATTTCATCCTAGATGTCCTTTTGCCATGGATGTATGCAGAATCAGAGAACCTGATGAGAGGATTGTAGATAGAGGTCGTATTGTAAAATGCTTTCTATATGGTGAGGATATTGGGAGAAATGGTTTCTCTAGATAGAGTTAGAATGTACTTTGTGCTAGGACCTCTGGGACGTAGGAAGATCATAAGAGCTGTAGATGGTGTGTCAATAGAATTCAAAGAAGGTGAGATACATGGAGTTGTTGGCGAGAGCGGTTCTGGCAAGTCTACTCTGGGGAGGGTTGCCATAAGAATCTATAGACCTACATCTGGGAGGGTATTCTTCATGGGTAGAGATATAACAAACGAGCCTGAGAGAAGATTAAGAGGTTTAAGAAGATTCATGCAGCTAATACCTCAAGATCCTTATTCGAGTTTTAACACTTTCTACACCGTGGGAGAATCTATTAAAGAAGCTCTTCTAACTCATGAGAATATATCTGATGAAGAGGCTAGAGAAAGGGTTCTTGAAATGCTTGAGAGAGTAGGTCTCATGCCTTCTTCTGTTTTCTATGAGAGAAGACCTACACAACTCAGTGGTGGGCAGCTTCAGAGAGCTGCTATAGCTAGAGCTATGATTCTTAATCCCAAGTTTATTGTTGCTGATGAACCTACATCGAATCTTGATCTTTCTATAAGAGCTTCTATCTTAGAACTTCTTCTATCTTTCAAGGAGAAACTGAATCAGTCGATCATGTTCATAACACATGATATAGTACTGGCAGGTCTTATAAGTAATAGAATTAGCGTAATGTATTTAGGACAGGTGGTAGAACAAGCTGAGACAAAAAGAATATTAGAAGATCCTCAGCATCCCTACACCATAGCACTCATATCATCAATACCACTCATGAGAACATTTACAAGGATAAGAGAAATAGAACTAAGAGGAGAGATACCAGATCCTTCTAATCCTCCAAAAGGTTGCAGACTCTGGCCTCGATGTCCTCTAGCTATGGATATATGTAGAGAGAAAGAACCTCCAGAGATCGAGATATCTAAAGGACATATAGTAAGATGCTGGCTGCATGCTGAGAAGTAGATTCGCATCTTATATTTTAAGGATCTTTTTAAGAGATTTTTAAACCACGCCATGATTCTTTAGGCTGATATTTTATATAGAGCCTCTAAAATACTATCGTGGTGTGCTATCTTGAAATGCCCCGATGTAGGGGATCTAGCTCCTGATTTCGAGTTACAAGATCAGGATGGAAGAATCTTTAGACTTTCAGATCTCAGAGGATCTATAGTAGTACTCTATTTCTATCCTAAGGCAATGACTAGAGGATGTACTATTGAGGCTGTAGGGTTTAGAGATCACTATGAAAGTATAAGATCCTTAGGAGCTGTCGTGGTAGGAGTATCGAAAGATAAAATAGAAGATATAAAGAAATTCTCAGAGAAATACAACTTACCATTCAGACTGCTAGCAGATCCTGATAGCAAGATCATAAAATTATTCTGTGTAGGAGGTGTTGCGGGCATTGCTAGAAGAGTTACATTTCTAATAGATGATAAAGGTGTTATTAGGAAGATCTGGAGGAAAGTAGATCCTTCGAAACATGCTCAAGAGGTAATCGAAGAGCTTAAGAAGATCAGTGGAAAAGATAGAGAGGATGTAACGAGATAACTCATATTATACTTAAAGAATCTATAAACTCTTGAGATGGTGATCTTATAATGGCGGAATGCTGTTCCAATAACAGCAATACTAGATCGAAATCTATTGGTGTTATACTTCTATCTATAAGACCTTGGTCTTTTACCATGACTATTACAACCCTAGTCGCAGGCTCAGTCTACGCTTCTTACGAAGGCTATCCTATCAATATTCTAGCTCTGCTTCTAGTTATCATAGGAGTAGTACTGCTTCATGGTATGGCTAACTGGCTTAACGACTACTTTGATCATATGTACGGGGTTGACAGACCTGGTACTGGAACTACTGTATACAGACCTCATCCTCTTATAGAAAGGATTCTAGACCCCAGAACTCTTCTGATTTCAAGCATCTTGCTAGGATTTGTAGCATCCTCTATAGGAACCTACATAGCAATAGTGCTTGACAGACCTCTGGTCATCCCACTAGGTCTTCTAGGAGCAGTTATTGGATTTCTCTACACAGGACCTCCTCTGAATCTGAAATATAGAGCCTTTGGAGAGCCTGCTGTGTTCCTAGCCTTCGGTCCTCTAATGTTCATAGGCTCTTACTACGTGCAGACAGGCTTTATATCTCTTAAATCTATTATAGCTTCAATACCTTTCGGACTCTTGATCACAGCGGTTCTTCTCGCTAACAATATAAGAGATATAGAAGGAGATCGTGCTGCAGGGATCAGAACTTTGGCAGTGGTTCTAGGTCGTAGAAGAGCATCACTTCTATATATCTCACTACTTGTCTCAGCCTACGTGATCACGTTTGCCATGATAGTGTTAGGACTCCTACCTCTTGTAAGCATGATAACAATGCTCACAGTATTCCAAGCATTGAAGTTATGTAGAGATATAAGAGCTGAGAACACGCCTCTAGACATGGATCCGAGGACGGCTAGGCTGGTTTTATCATACTCAATACTCTTCATAATCTCTCTAGCTATATCAATTATAATATAACCCGAGTATAGAGAGTTTTTCCGAGCGAATTAGATTAGAAAGATCTTCCAAACATTTAACCATGGGGATCCTGCTATCTGAGAAGCTGAGGTGAGGAAGGGTTGGGTTAATCTTTCTTTATAATTCGAAAACCCAGTTCTCAAGTCTGTATGCTGAGTCCCAGAATAGGTACTCGTATATGGAGCTTATTCTGAAAGCTCTCTTAATATTCATCCAATTCTCTTCATCGGCTTTCGACAGTATTTCATTAGCTATTCTTAGAACGGCTTCTACTATTGATTCGTATGTCTGCGATGAGTATGTTTCTATCCATCTTCTATACAGAGGATTAGGAGATCCTTTCTTCTCCAGATGTCTTCCGACTTCTAGATAGATCCAGTAGCATGGTAAAACTGCTGCTATAGCCTCCTCATAGCTCTCCTCAGAAACTGTTCTAAGAAGATGACTTGTATAGGCGTAGTTAGCCGGAGATTGAGGGGTTTTTAATACATCCTCCTCTCTCAACCCCCACTCTGCGAAAAATGATCTGTGTAGGTTTTTCTCGAATTCTAGAGCTGTTCTCGCATGTTCAGCAAATATAGAGATCAGCTCATCCTTCTTAGATCTAGCTGAAAGTCTTGCAAGAGCTCTTGCAAAGTCTCTAAGATACAATGAATCCTGGATCACATAGTACTTGAAAGATTCAAGCCTGAGATCTCCTCTGGTAAGACCTTCTATGAAAGGATGACCGAGTATAGCTTTGAAAATATCTTCAATATCACTCCATAACCTCTGAGTAGGAGTGGTTGTCATAAAGACCCCTCGCTATGCTCTATTAATGACCTAATAAAACCTCTATAGGCTGTCTATAGAGAAGATCTGAAGGAGAGGGATTCTCTAAACATGTTCGGAAGAGTTGAAAAGCTTAAGAGATTAAGAGAAGCAGTAAGCTTAGGAATTCTATAGATCTGCTTCAGATACTCAAATTTCTTCTTAAAGATCTTGAGACTTCTTCTAGTAGAAAATCTCTCTTAATAAGAAAGATCCAGATCTCATCAACCTACTCTTTCGAAGCATCAGAGAAACAGGTTAAAAGGCTTCAGAAAGCTGGTGGAGGAGGTTGAGAGAAGGGAGAAACATGTTAAGAACTATATCAACCTAGGTTGTGAGGAAACCCGTGGAGTAGTTGTACTGGAGAGGAGTATCAAGAATACTAGTTAGCTACCCCTGTTAAGGACATGATTAGATGCCGACACCGGTCCTAAAGGATGAGGCTTCAGGTTGTAAACCTGCATATATAGATTCTTTTATTATATTTAGAATGTATCTGAGATTTTAATGAGATAAGGTGTTTAATCTGAAGATCATCGCAACTGATATTATTTGTGATATTACCACGTATAGTACTGCTGATTCTACTGATATCTCTAGCAAGGGTGCTACTATGAAGCCTCCTACAGTCCATGCCACTCCATATAGAAGTCCGAATACCCCGTATGCTAGTGCCAGCTTACTTCCGCTCATTATATCTGCAATTGATGCTCTCATTATAGTCTCTGAGATCCCCATAACAACACCCCAGAAAGCCGCCATCACATACGCGAGTTGAGGTGTTCTGAGTACAAGGAGTATTGGTATGAACATTGTCGTTATCGGAGCTATATAGAGACTTCTGAATTTAATCCTGTCATAGAGATAACCTATTGGAAACGCTACTAAGGCGTCAACCCCCATAGCTATCGCGTATAATACTGCTATCTCAGCATCTCCTAGAACACCCCAGTATTTTAGGAAATAAGATACTATAGCCCAGTGTATGAAGCCTAATGCTTGAAACATCATTGATATCGTATAGATCCAGAATCTCCTCTCCAAACCTCTGAAAGAGATCTCTCTACTAGAGGTATCAACACTTCTAATTCTAGGATACAGCCTCCATGCCGTTAGAATAAGTATCATGGCTGCTAAGCCTGGTACTACGAGTACTAGAAAAGCACTAGGATAACCATATCTAGCCAGCATGAATGCTACGAGGAGAGGTCCTCCGAGAGCACCAGCTTGATCTAGAACTTCATGAATTCCAAAACCCTTACCTCTACCAAGATCTTCTGTGACCTCGGCGAGAGCAACATCTCTAGCAGGAGTTCTAAGACCTTTCCCAATTCTCTCCACGAGATAGAGTGATACCGCAAAACTCCAGGTAGTTGCAAAGGCTAGAAATGGTAGGACTAGAACATTCATAGCATAGCCAGCTATTATAAAGCTCCAGAGAACTGCTGATGATCCCATGTATGATGCTGCGAGACCGCTCACGAATCTTAGTATGTAGCCTAGAAGTTCTCCGGAGCCTATGACTGCTGATGCTATGGAAGGTGCTTCCAGATACTCTAGAAAAGCTCCACTAACAGATCTAGCTCCCTCATAAACCATGTCAGCGAGAAGAGATACGAAGCCTAGTAGAAGAAAAACCAGAAGTATCTTTCTATTCGTCTCACACACCCTTCAATACTCAAAAGTAGAAAGCTTAAAAAACGATATTGATTAAAAACATTGTTGGAAAGATCTCTTAAGACTGATGTCTCAGATAGATCCTTCCAAACTTCAGTCGATTCGCGAGAGATATGCTAGAGCTTAAAAGTTTTTCGAAGCCTAAGACACCGCTCCAAACACCTACTGAGGCTAGCACCATGCTAACACCTGCTGTAGAAATCTCATGAAGAGCTGTAGCTACATCTGATGGACTTCTCATCGCTGTTAGAAATGGTGGGTATGGAACTATCTCTCCATGCCATGCATGCTCAAGAGCTAGAAGTATGGCTCCTCCCCATAGAATCGTGGTTAAAATCCACAACTTAAGCCTCTCACTCAGAGACCTAGCTACTCTTCTCTGAAATATTGTAAGAGCTATTGCCGCAGTTAATGGAGCTAGAAAACACGCCATAAGGTTTAACCCTTCTATAATGTTGACACCAAGACTTATATATTTGTGCACCATACTATCAAAAGGTGCACTCTAATGTGGTTGATCCCTCTTCTAGCAGCTTCGCTAACAGCTACAGCAGTATATTTCAGTAGGAGAGACTACTCTAAATATCTAGTACTAATACTGTGGGGAGCCACGATAATGGTCGCAGTAGACTGGCTGTGGAGCTACATAGCAGAAGGAGAATTCATACCTAGTGAAACGTTCTCAGATCCTGTGGGAAGCTCTCTACTAGGACTTGTAATGGTTCTCGCAGGATTAATCCTATGGATCTTATTAATACTAGTTCTAAGAATCAGAAAAGCTAAATAGCTGTATAGCGATAGCGTTAACTCTACACGTTTGAAAAGCATAAGATCTGAATCCTCTCTCTTGATAGAGTTTTTAAAGAGGAAGAGCTCTACTTCTACAGGTATAGATGTAAGTATATATAGAGGTATAGAGGTTATAATAGAGGTGTTAGAATTACTAGTAGCCATACCTGTCATAAGATCTGGTGATATTCTATATGTTAGCCCTCACTTTGGAAGAGCACCGTATATAGCTTTTGCAGAGATCTCTGAAAAAAGTTTTAAGATCCTGGATGTAGTTGAAAACCCGTATTCTATGCTGAGACATGGAAGAGGTAGGGTTATAACAGATATCATAGCTCCACGAGGAGTGAATGCTGTAATAGTGATTGAGATAGGTGAAGGAGCTTTCAATATTTTGAAAAGATATGGCGTTAAGATATATAGACTCTCCTCTTCTAGAGAGCTTATAAGAGTTGAGGATGCTCTCAGATCATTCTCCGAAGGCTTGATAGAAGAAGTTGAAGAGCCGTGGATTCATGAGCATGAGCATGAATATGAAGAGCATCACTAGCTCTTAGATTCTCTAGATCAGTAGAATATCTTTATATCACTCTTATTTTTCTCAAAATCTTTATTCAAAAGATCTGGAGATAGTCTCGGTTATTATGCACGAGAGATATATTATAGAGATGGTGATTTAATGGTTCACGAGTGGGCTCTTGCAGAAGCCGTGGTAAGACATGTTATTGATATCTATAGTGATAAGAAGATTAGAGAGATTAGAATAGGTTTAGGAGAGCTTCAGAATATTGATGAGAATATTCTCCTATTCTCTCTGAAAGAACTTTTCAAGCTTAACGGTCTTGAGAATGTATCGATTCATGTTAGAAAGATACCCTTAACCCTTCTATGCAGATCCTGCGGCTTTGAGTGGAAACCAGATATAAGTAAGCTGGGTGAAGAGATCATAGAGATGATTCATTTCATACCAGAAGCTGTGCACTCCTATATAAGATGTCCTCGATGCAACTCCGGAGACTTCGAGATCATCAGTGGAAGAGGTGTTTATCTAGAGGAAGTGGTGGTGGAGTAGTGACAGCTATAAAGGATCCTAGACTTAGCATCATTAGAGAGAGGATTAGAAATGTGAAACATGTGATCCCCGTAGCAAGCTATAAAGGTGGTGTGGGTAAAACTATTGTGACAGCTCTCATAGCTCTAAAACTTAGAGATAGAGGTTTCAGAACAGGTATTCTAGATCTGGATCTCACCAATCCATCTATACATACGGTCCTAGGAGTTGATCTAGACACTATAAAGCCTGAGGAGGAGAGAGGAGTAGTACCACCCGAGATCCAGGGTGTAAAACTCATGACACTCGCCTACTACACGAGAGAAAGACCGACTCCTCTGAGAGGTATGGATCTTGTGAACGCTTTCAGAGAGCTTATGAGCATAACTTTATGGGGCTACATAGATTTTCTTCTCATAGATACTCCACCAGGTTTTTCAGATGTTATTCTAGAGCTATCTAATACTTTAGGCAGGATCTCAAATCCTATTCTCGTATCTATCCTCAGCAAACTCTCTATAAAACCCACGATCAATCTCTATAAATATATGAAAGAGATCCGCATAGAACCACTTGGAGTGGTTTTAAACATGATCTCAGAGGAGGAGGATCTTAAGAAGACATTCTTTGAAACAGCTTCTATAGAAGATATCAGAATTCTAGGACTTATGAGAAGAGATCCCGAGATCGAGAAAGCCATAGGATCTATAAATGATCTTAAGAGAACTAAAGCATACGAAGAAATCGGAGAAATAGTGAGAGAGGTTCTAAAAATAATTGAAAGCAGAAGATCTTGACAGCTCCTGGGGTTACATAAATTATATTGAGAAGATCTTTAGAAGAGATAGAGATCTAGCTAGAAGAATAATTGATATGATAAGATCTTTGAGTGATAGGATTAGAAAAGACTATGGAGAGGATCATAGGATTAAAATCATGAATTTCTGTGGAACACATGAATGGAGCATAGTGAGATACGGACTCAGAAGTCTCGTGCCCGGGAATATAGAACTCGTAGCAGGACCAGGATGTCCTGTCTGCGTGACTCCTTCATACTATATCGAGAAAGCTATAGAGCTATCTCTACAGGGTACGAGAGTATATACTTATGGAGATGTTTTCAGACTCAGAACTCTCAGACCTGTTGAGAAATCTTATTCTCTTGAAGAGGCGAAAGCTTTGGGAGCTGATGTTAGAGTTGTAAGTAGTTTTACAGATGCCATCATTGATGCATCTCGCCAGAGGAGAGATTCAGTGTTTCTAGCAGTAGGTTTTGAAACAATTGCTCCAGGATATTCTAGACTTATGATCTCTGAGAAGATCCCCGAGAACCTAAGTATTCTAAGCCTGGTGAAGCTCACGCCACCAGCAATGTTCTACTCTCTCGAGATACTCCAGGAGAAGCCTACAGAACCTCCCATAGCAGGTGTTATAGCTCCAGGACATGTTTCAACTATAGTAGGTGCTAAGGCTTGGACTCCTGTTGCTGAGAATTTCGAGATCCCCGTAGTTGTCGCAGGATTCGAACCCATAGACGTTCTAGCTGCCATAGCAGAGATTCTGAGAAGATATGTGAGAAGAGAATATGGTGTCTATATAGAGTATGAGAGAGCTCTTTCATGGCATGGAGATCTAGGGGCTCAGTCAGCTATTTATAAGACATTCAAAGCATCTGACGACGCTTGGAGAGGCATAGGATTCATACCCTACAGCGGTCTTAGAATTAGAAGAGAGTATAAGATGTATGATGCTCTAGAGAGACATTCTATAGAGGATCTAAAGCCTGAGAAATGGAGCTATGATCTTCCGAAAGCCTGTAGATGTGCTGAAGTTGTGCTGGGAAAGGCAAAACCTATAGACTGCCCTCTCTTCATGAGAGCATGTACTCCTGAGAAACCTTACGGACCTTGCATGGTTTCCATGGAGGGTGCTTGTGCTATATGGGCTAGATATAGTTTTCAGAGTAGATAAGTATATGGAGGCTTTGCATAATGTGCTGGGGTGTTCCTGCTATTGTTAGAAGAGTCTTAGAAGACAGGATCAGAGCATTAGTAGACTTTGGAGATGGTATTGATCATGAGGTTGTTATAGGGATCTCTGATGAGGAGATTAGAGAAGGAGATACTGTTATAGTGCATGCAGGAGTTATAATATCAAAGATATCTGAAGAAGATCTTAGAGAGCATATGGAGTATGTAGAAGCTCTTCTCAAAGATCAGAATGAGGAGTGAAGAAAATGTCAGGAGAATTCATTAGACTAGCTCACGGATCTGGAGGAGTCGAGATGCGAGAACTTCTCGAGAAACTTATATTCTCTAGAATCGATTCAAAGCTCAAGAGATTCGGAGATGAAGGTGTAGGTATTGATATGCCTGATGATGGTGCTGGGATCAAGATCAGTGATGATCTGTATCTTGTGATTTCCACAGACTCCTACACTGTTAAACCTCTCTTCTTCCCCGGAGGTGATATTGGAATGCTTGCGGCTTCAGGCTCTATTAATGATGTTCTTATGATGGGTGGTATTCCTATAGCTATTATGGATTCTATTGTTATCGAAGAAGGTTTTCCTATGAGAGATCTCGAGAGAATCATAGGATCATTTATTGAGATCCTCAGATCTGAGGGAGTAGCTCTAGTAGGAGGAGATTTCAAGGTGATGCCCAGAGGAGAGCTTGATGGAATTATCATAAATACCGTAGCCTTAGGTCTTGCCAGAAGACTGATAATAGACAGCATAAAACCTGGAGATAAGATCATAGTATCAGATTACGTAGGAGATCACGGAGCTATTATAATGCTCTATAGAATGGGTCTAGCAAAAGATCCTGAGACTTTAGAGAGGAGTAGGATTAGAAGCGATGTTAAACCTCTTACAAGTCTTATGAAGCCTGTTCTTGAGAAGTATTCAGAATACATACATGCAGCGAGAGATCCTACTAGAGGAGGTTTAGCAGGTGTTCTCAACGAGTGGGTTAGAGATTCTGAACATGTGATATATATAGATGAAGACGAGATACCGATAAGAGATCCTGTGAGAAGATACTCTGAGATGCTAGGGATAGACCCTCTATATCTAGCTAGTGAGGGTGTGGCGGTATTCTCAGTAGATCCCTCTATCTCTGAAGAGTTTATTTCATTTATAAGAAAGATAGGCTATCCTAATGCTAGAATCGTTGGAGAGGTTAGAAGTGAGAAAAGGTATAAGGGTAGGGTTATAATGAGAACAAGTGTGGGAGGAGTTAGAATAGTGGATCCTCCCAGAGGAGAGCTTATTCCGAGAATATGCTAGGGCTGAATAGTTTGATTCATATGATAAGAATTAGAGATACAATTCTAAAACTAAGAGATTTCGCGGGAGTAGAGATAGTATACGGAGGAGAGAGATTATGCATAGACATTCTCTACCCTCTACAATGTGATTATATACTATACACTCACAATCATCCGAGACATTCTCCTGATAGTATTCTGCTAGAGAGATTTTCAGATAGGATCTACAGTCTCTTCTATGGGAATAAGATTAAGATTGGTGAAAGAATTAAGATATCAGATCACTTCATCGTGGAATCTGTAGAAGCGTTTAGCTGGAGATATCCTGAGTATCATTCCAGAGGATCTGGAGCTGGTTTTATCGTAGAAAGTGATCTGAGGATATATCATACGGGAGATAGTGATCTCTCTAGAGATATTCTATCAAGTGTTAGAGGAGGTGTGGATGTTCTTATAATACCTATAGAAGGGTTGGGAGTATACACACCAGAAGAAGCTGTAGAAGTAGTGAGATCTCTTCGCCCCTCTATATCTATTCCTATTCATTTTCAGGATATAGATAGCTTCTATATCTTTAGAGACATGGCTCAGCCATATACTCAGGTGGTGCTTCTTGGAAGAGAAAGATCTGGATGATCTCATTAGAAGATTTCATTCAGAGAATCTCTACACACCTCCTGTGGCTAGGTATAAGGTAGTGGATCTAGAATACTATAAGAAGATCTATATGGAGTCGGTTAGAGATCCATGTAGTTTCTGGGGTAGAGAAGCTGAGAAACTTGCTTGGAGTAGAAAATGGAGGAAAACATGCGAAGGCGAAGGTCTTAATACTAGATGGTTCGTAGATGGCGAGATTAACGTGTATTATAATCTTATCGAGAAGCACAGAGATAAATGGGTGTGGAGCAAGCCTGCTGTGATCTGGGAGAGTGAGGATGGTAGTGTTAGGATATCATTCTACAAGGATCTTTACGAGAGATCTAGTGTCATAGCTAGAGCTTTAGAAGATTATGGTGTGAGAAGAGGAGAATGGGTTATAATGTATGTAACCCCCTCGATAGAATCTCTCGAGATATTCCTAGCTCTAATGAGAATAGGAGCTCCAGTAGAATTTATATTCACAGGCTTCGGCTACTACGAGATTAGAAAGAGGATCATGGGTAGAAGAGCTAGACATATAATCTCTGTAGATGGATTTACTAGAAGAGGAAGATCTATAGATCTTCTGAGTAACATTCTTAGAAGCGTTGAGAAGCTGGAGATCAAGAATATATTCTTAGTGAGAAGAATTGAGAAAGCTTATAAAGATGATAGAATAGTCTACTACGAGGATCTAATAAGAGGATCTAAGCATGAAAAAGATCCCGCAATTCTAAACTCAAGAGATCCTTTGATAGGACTTCACACAGGATATGTAGAAGATTTCAAACCATTAACACACGGGGTAGGAGGATTTCTCGTACAAGTCTACGCTACAAGTAAATGGATCGGTTTAAGACCTCATGATACTTATTTCTGCACAGTATGGCCTGGATGGATTACAGGAATCTCCTACCAGTTCTTCGGACCTCTCATGATAGGATCCACGATAGTATTCTACGAGGGAGGGCCTGACCAGCCTAGCTGGAATAGATGGTGGGATATTATAGAGAGGTACTCTGTAACCCTCTTCCTAACAACGGGAAGTGCTCTTAGAATGCTTAGAAGAAACACTCCAGAACCTCTGAAGATCTATAGATTCGATACTTTGAAAGCTATTCTCGTGACAGCTGAACCACTTGAGACTGAGGTGTGGGAGTGGAGCTATAGGTATGTTGGCACGGGGAGTAGAGCTTTTATAACATCTGTTCCGGAGAAATTTAGTGGGAGGATTCCTGTTGTGAATCTCTATATTCAAAGCGAGATAGGATCTTTTGCTACAGGAAGTCTTATAAATTATGTGTTCACAGAACTCTCACCAGGATCTGTAGGTCCTCCGATCCCTGGTTTTCATATTGATGTAGTTGATAAGAATGGGAATCCTATAAGAGGAAGCCCAGGTATGATGATAATAAGAAGTCCATGGCCTTCGATGCCTATAGAGTATCCTGAAGACTTTTCATTGAGATGGGCGAGAGGATATTATGAGACAGGAGATCTTGCTATAATGAGTGAGAATATGAATATATATCCTCTAGGAAGATATGATGGTGTGATGAAGATCAGTGGATATAGGATCAGTCCTGGAGCGATAGAGAGAGTTCTCAGAGAGATCGCGAATCTAAAGAGTTTCAGAATCAAAAGATTATATGATGATCTAAGATTTGAATCATATGTAGTTGAAGTATATGAAGAACTAGGAGAAAAAGATCTTAGGAGAATCATCAGAGAAAGTATTGGAGCTATTGCAGAGCCTAGGGATGTAATAGTTAAGAAGTCTCATGATGATTCTTCTAGCAAAGCTGATGCCACAGCGATCTGACCTACTCCAATACCTCCGTCACCTGGTGGAACACTTCTGTTAATCCTGACCATAACATCTTCTTCAGAAGCGATCTCTCTAATACCTCTTATTATGTAGCTGTTCACAGCTGCACCTCCTGAGACTAATATCTCGTTTCTAGAGATTCTAAGACCTCTCATACTATCTATAGCGATTCTCGCTAGAGAGGATCCAAGGCTTTTAAGTATTGCGAGAGCTATAGAGCTTCTCTCTTCTCTCTCGATCTTGTCGAGAACCCATTCGAGAAGATCTCTTATATCAACTACTAGCAGTCCATCTGAAGAGAAGATCCTTATATAAGGTTCTTCAAGAACCTTCTCAGCTCTATCAGCTTCAGCTTCAAGTCTTATAGGAGGCTCTCCTTCATATGTTCTCAGACTGCATACTCCTAGTAATGCTGAGAATGCATCTAGAACTCTACCCATGCTACTAGTCTTCACACCCATGCCTCTGCTTGATAGAACATGTGTTATCTCAGCTTCTTGAACTCCGTGTGGAAGAGATTCTATGAGTCTGTTTCTATTCAGAATCCTATGAATCTCATCCCATGAATAGCCTAAACCCGTCATAAGAGCTATAAGAGTTTTCACAGGATAAATAGCTGAAGAATCTCCTCCAGGTAGATTAAAAGATCTCAGACTTCCAACTCTTTTAAACTCTCTATATCCTGCTATGAGAATCTCTCCACCCCATATACCTCCGTCAACTCCGTAGCCTGTTCCATCTATAGCTATTCCTATAGCTCTTTCATCAAGTTCATATCTTTCTTCAATCATTAGAGAAGCTATGTGAGCATGATGATGCTGTACTTCGACTAGCTTCGCATTATACTCTCTCGAGATCTTCCTGGCAATATCTCTGCTATGATATCCTGGATGCATATCTAGAGCAACTGCTTCAGGTCTTAGATCATATGTTTCAAGAAGCCATTTTAATTCTCTCTCTAGATCCTCTAGATTTCCAGGATCATCGAGATCTCCTATGAATTGTGTTGGAATGATCTTGTCGTCGAAGCCTACTGCTCCAGCTACTTGAAGTTCTGCTCCTACAGCAACTAGATCTCTTATTCTAAGAGATGTTCTAATCCATGTAGGTGCGTAGCCTCTTGATCTTCTTAGAAAAACAGGTTCTCCATCGGTGAATCTTATCACGCTATCATCAACTCTATGAACGATCTCTCTATCATGTTCAACGATGTAGTCAACGATTGAACTCAGCTCTCTCAGAACACACTCGAGATTAGTACACATAGGTCTTCCATGAGAATTTCCACTGGTCATTATCAGAAAACCCTCTGGAATGCTTCTCATGAGGAGAATTTGAAAGCCTGTGTATGGAAGCATTATACCTAGACTTGAAAGTCCTGGAGCTACATACTCTGATACTAGAGAGCTTCTCTTCTTAGGTAGCACTACTATTGGTTTCTGAGGTGATTGGAGAAGTTCTCTAGCTCTATCATTTAGAAATACTATCTTTTCAGCTACCTCTAGATCTCTCACCATCAGAGCAAATGGTTTGTAAGGTCTTCTCTTTCTTCTTCTAAGCTCTAGAACCACGTCATCTCTTGACGCTAGTGCTGCTATGTGATATCCTCCGACACCTTTAACAGCTACTATAGATCCTCTCAGTATTTCTCTGGATATGAAATCTATGATCTCGCTCTCTCTAATATTGATCTTCTCACCTTTGGATGTATACACATAAGTTCTAGGACCACATCTAGAACAGCTGATCCCTTGAGCATGAAATCTTCTTAGATTCTCAGGATCTTTATAATCTCTCTCACAATCACTACAAAGCTTGTATCTGGCCATCGATGTGTTCTCACGATCATAAGGAGTTCTATACATCATAGAGTATCTAGGACCACACCAGGCGCAGCTATTCCAGTAATAACCGCTGAACCTAGTTCCAGACTCTAGGATCTCGCTGGCACAGTAGTGACACACACCTATGTCTGGTGGTATCATGCTCCTGATATCCTTATCATGAATGCTTTTGAGAATGCTGAAATCTCTATAACCTCTGGGAGTTTCCTCCTCTACGATCACTTCCTCGTAGAATGCTGGAGGAGGTTTTTCAACTTCTAGAGATCTTAAGAAGCTTTCTATATCCTTGTCATCGCCTTCGACGAATATCTCAACCTCGGCACCTCCCTTGTTAACGACGTATCCTTTCAAATTATTTTTAGAAGCAATTCTATAGATAAAAGGTCTGAAACCTACTCCTTGTACGATTCCTGAGATTCTTATTCTCAAGGCTTTTATAACGACACCCTATATAGATTAGAATCACAGCCTAACTTATTCTGTAGCTAAATAAAATCCTATGATATGCTCTAGCAAGCTTAAAAACTTCTCTCTTGAATCTATGTTTCTTCTCGTATTCAGCCTGGTTAAGAGAGCTCTATAAAATGCTCTACCATATCATTTCTTAAGCTCTTCTCTTTAGAGTATTCGCATAGTGGAAGGTTTATAGGGTTTTTGAGTGATGAGTTTTTTCTAGGAGGTTTTCTGAGGTGTTTTTCTATGAGTAGTATGTCTATTGAGAGAATCTATAGGTTTAAGGGTGATCCTAGGAGTTTCATAGATAGAATACTCAGAGATCCAGAGATTATAGCATTATATTATGAAGGTGTAGAAGGATCTGCTGAAGAAAGATATCTTAGGATTATAAAAGCCTCGATCAGATTTGGTGATAATGAGATTTTCAGAGGAGATATAGAGGTTTTCAAAAGACTAGAAGAACCTCTTAGAATAACTTTTCACGGTATTAAAGGTGAGATAATAGATCTCATCATAAGCTTCATGAGGATATCTGGTAATGAGTATATTATGAAGATCCTATGTAGATTCAACGAGAGAAGTAGCAGGCCGGATTATCATGCTCTTGAGAGTATCCTCAGATATCTTGAAGAACAATTTCTACTCTATTTCCCTAACGAGTTTAAGCCTTAAAGCTCTATATAAATCATACTAGCAGCTAATGATAGATTCAAGTTCTCATTCTCCTAGATATCTTAGGCTTGACAAGATATTGATCAGGATCTATACCTCTAGATCTTCTGGCAAGTATAAAGCCTCTATACCCGGAACCTGTTTCTATGAAGTCTATCTCTGAGAAGAAAAACCATGATATCGAAAGTAGACCGGCTAGATCCCATAATCTGAATTCTAGAGCAACTCTATCCATAGTACTTAGATCTATGAAAATCCTCTTAAAAACACCTCTAAAAGGATCATAGGCTATGTGGCCGGATAACACAAATCCTCCTCTCTTACTACTCTCTAGAGATACATCTCTAAAATCTCTCTGCTGATACAAAGACCAGATCCTATCATAATCCTCGATAACCAGAACACCTTCTAAGCCTAAGACTCTTGATAATCCTCCTATAAGATGTATCATTTGATACACATCGAAATGAGGTGTTGAAAAACCATATATGAGAGCTATATCAGCTTCTCTAACATGCTTATAGAGATTTAAAGCATCATCTCTTATCACATCAGCTTCTCTACCAAGATAAGCCCTACTATAGATCCTAGCCTTCTCAAGAGCTGAAAACCTGAGATCATTAACTATAAGATCATACTCAAAACCTCTATCAAGAAGAAGCTTAGCCATAGCAATACCACCAATCCCAGAACCACCACAAACATCAACAATCCTAAACCTTCTCCTCCTAGAAAGAAGATCTCTAAACCACTCATGCTCAAACAAAATAGAAAAAGATTCATAAGCCTCCTGAAACCTCTTCAGACCAGAACCTCTATCAAGATCCTCATCCCAACCAATAATACTATAATACCTCTCAAGATCACCATAACCCAATAAAAACCCCATAAAAGAAAATATCAGAAGAAAATAAGAAGAAAAATAAAAAGGCCCGGCGGCATAGGTATATAGTAGATTCATCATATAATCATATGATCATGATATATATGATATATGAAGACAGCGCGGATCTACGCAGAGTTTCCCCCACGTAGACCCGTGCCGTCTTCATATATCATATATATCATGATCATATGATTATATGATGAATCTACTATATACCTATGCCGCCGGGCCGTGTAATATATTTGTTTTCTGGATATTTATGCTTAGATCTGATGGTATTTGATCTGTGTTTGGTGATTTTTTTAATTATTTTATATTAACATTTGATTGCAGTCTTGTTAGAGTTCTTCTCTTTCTATGTTTATATTGTATATGATAATAATGTGTTTTTTCTTCTGCTTGTGATTTTTATTTTCAGCTGGCTTCTGGCATTTTCTTTAATGTTTTCTCTGGTTTTGTTTGTTTCTAAGATCTTTTGCTTAATATTTGTTTAACTATCTTATTCTGGTGAATGTATTGGGTTTGAGAAGTAAGCTTTTATATGTTGTTCTGGATGGTGCTGCTGATAGTATTAGTGATCCTTATACTACTCTTGAGAAGGCTAGCAAACCTGGTTTGGACAGGCTTGCTAGAGAGAGTGTGTGTGGTGTTATGTATGTTCTTGGTAGGGGTATTGCTCCTGAGAGTGATGAAGCTGTTATATCTCTTCTAGGATATGATCCTCATGAGATTTATACTGGGAGAGGACCTATAGAAGCTGTTGGAATAGGGCTGGGGCTTAGAGAAGATTATGAGATAGCTTTCAGAGCTAATTTTGCTACAATAGATCCTTCTACTAGAAGAATCATAGATAGAAGAGCTGGGAGAAGTATTAGTAGAGATGAAGCTGTAGAACTTGCTAAAACTCTTGATGGACTGGATCTAGGGATTTACGATGGTTATGCTAGAGTGAGAGCTTCTATAGGTCATAGAGCTGTGGTTATAATAGGTAGTAGAAGTCGTAAGCTGTCGCCCTTAGTAAGCAACAGCGATCCAGCTTACGAGAGAAGAGGTCTTATAAGCATTGCCACACCATCTTACGAACCCTATCTAAAACACGTGAAAGCTCTTGAAGATTCTGAGGAAGCTAGAATTGCCGCGGAGCTTACAAATAGATTTATAGAGCTCTCTATAGAGAAACTCGATAAACATCCTATAAATAAGATTAGAAGAGAGAGAGGAGCACCTCCAGCCAACGTAATACTTCTCAGAGACGCTGGCGGGAGGATCCCGAAGCCCGAGCCTCTTGAAAAGAGATATGAAGCAAGATTCGCAGTTCTAGCTGAGATGCCTGTTGAAGTAGGTCTTGGAAGAATCTTCGGTGCTAAAACATTAGAATTAGAATACATAGAAGATCCTAGGAGAAACTATGAGGACAAGCTTGAGAAAACACTCAAGATGTTAAAAGATAATGACATAGTATACATCCATCTTAAAGGACCTGACGAGCCGGGTCATGATGGAGATTTCGAGCTTAAGAAGAAAAGAATCGAAGATATAGATAGATACTTTATAACACCAGTATTAGAAGAGGTTCTAGAAAAAATCTCAATGATAGTCACAGCAGATCACGCAACACCTCCATCTAGAAGATCTCATACAGACGACCCAGTACCAGTGCTATTCTACACACCCGGTATAGAGCCTGATAGGATAACAATCTTCAGCGAGAGAAACTGCATGAGAGGATCTCTAGGAGTCTACGAACATGGGTGGAACATGCTTCCAAGCATTATCCAGAAACATCTCAAGATCTAGCTTATCCACGAGTTTCCCATATAGCGGAAAAAGTGATCGAGTCCGAACTCCTCCTCACTCTAAAGAACGAAGCTTTCGGGATGTAAAAATTTTTTCTGAAGATATTATCAGAGGACAAAGATATTCATAAGAGAATCTATCAGCAGAGTTATAGGTAGAGAAGATAATCATAATCCTAGATATCTAGAGTATATCTAGAACCTATGCAGAGCAGTCTAGAGATTCATTGCTAGATCTTCTTCACTCTATCTTCCGAAGAATTCTCCAGGAGAGAGACTTTATCAATATGCTGAGAGTTTCCGAGCATCAGATCCTCTATCCTTCTGCTCACTATATTCAATAATTTCTTCAATCTTTCTAGTCCTCTCCCATATAACTCTCTGTAAATAACACCTCTGATCTCTACTATAAACTTATCAGGCTCTCTAGGACCTCTTGATACGTATATGCTCACGCTCATAATATTCTCACCATTCTCACGAAATAAATACTTCATAGACGAGATAGAAGGCGATGTAAATATCATCTCACCTTTAAACAGAATCTCTTCACCATCTCTAACAATAGCATCACTATAGATCATCAGATTTCTTTTATCACTTACAAAAGCACTATACTCATCTAAGATCTTCTCAGGATTAGATCTCATAATATTTAGAAATTCTTTATAATACTCTAGATCTATCGAAAATCTTCTGACACCATCACCCGTGAAGCTCATTTTATAAGCCCTCTTCCAGATTTCTACTACTCCCGGTTCTATCTAATAATACTATTCTTACAAAGATTTTATATACTACACCCATGATTCTAAAACAATTGAGGAGAACAGAATCACCTTATTAGCATTAATAAAACGCCAGTCACATAACTGCTTAAAAACTATCTGGGTTTCTGCAGTCTGAATTCCTGTAGATATTTCTATCGTATGGTAACACCTTAATATTTTAAATTCAGCTCTTATGCTTAAAACTATTACTGTGATCTCCTAATTTGGATATCCTAGATCTATTCTTCTTCATAATATTTATAATCGGTTACCGGAATTCTTCTTTGGTGTTCTTTTGATGTCTCAAGCGTCTCAAGAGACTTCGGACTCAGAACTCTACCATTCTCTTAGAATTCTCTCACAACTATCATGCCTGCCTCAGGTGAGAAGATATGAGTATTATATATCAAGAGGAGAGATTGAGAAAGCTAGATCCTATATTGAAAACGTTATGAAGGATCTCATCAGATCTAGGGAGTCTATTGAGAAAATACTCTATAGATCCAGAGAGCTTGCCAACATGCTTAGAAAAACAGGTTCAGGAGAAATAAGTGGGAGAGCTTCCGAGATCCTAAAAACAGTACCAGAATTCCTCAGAGAACTTGAGAATCTACCTGAGAATGTGAGAGGATGTTTAAATATTAAAGCTCATGTAGAAAGTGTGCTATATACTATATCTAATATAGCTGAAAGAATCTCAAGAGGATTTCTCCTAGACAAATCTTATGAAGAAGAGCTTCTTAGAAATCTAGAGTACCTCTCAAGATATCTAGAAGAAATTCTCAAGATAATATGATCTATGAGCTTCTCTCAAAATAGCATTCAGAAAGATCTAGATTTAATCTTCTCAAACCTCTTTCATCATACTCTAAAACCCCCTCACACCTGATCACATCTCCAGTTCTTAGACTAGCGTATCTAATTCTATGAGAGTAGAGTATAATAGTCTCGCTTGAATTAAGATCTCTAGCCATATATATTGAAGGAGTATGATAACCATGTGAATCTTCTGATACCTCTAGAGATCCTGAGAAAAAGCTCGTTCTATGTATTCTAGAACATATAATTCTTCTAATACTCTCATCACATGAAACAAATCTAAGCGATACAATTCTCCCCCTGAACCTATGTTCATGAATAGATCTACGTAAGAGAATAGTATGAGTAGCAGGATCAGGTTTCTCACCAACTTCACCTATTATTCTCTTGATATCCTCATCATCTAATCTAGATATAACTTTCTCCCTCTCTAGATCTAGTAGAACCTCTAGATCTCTTCTATCATGCTTGTAAAACACAAGATCTATATCACTCTTAGGATTAGAAGCACAGTAGATCATGCTACCGCTAATAAGAGGATGAAGCCCTCTTCCAGAAAGTATGGTGAGAAGATCTACTGCATCCTTATATAGATCCTCTGGAGTTTCACTACATGGAATTCTGGAAGGTCTTATAATTCTACGAATAAACTCATAAGGGATCACGGGAACAGGTCTTAGAATGAAATCAAGAATCTTCATATAGCTCGGGTATCTCATGAGCACGAGATTAATAGCATCAGAATACCTCTTAATCTTAACACCATTAACATATCTAGGCACAGCGATAACACCGTTAGAATGACAGCAACCTTTAACAGCCCATATACTCCCGTCTTCTAATACTATGTAGAAACCCTCAACTATTTCATCAGAAGGATCTAAGGTCAGAGAAGAGAAATCTCCTCACCTCTCAGGGTGCACAGGCTTCATCACTATGCAGAGCACTTCATATATCTAAATACTCTGGAAAGTTAAAAGTCATAAGATTTTAGATCTCGAAAACCCTGTCATCATTAGTTTCTCAACACTTCTATATATACCTGCTATCTATGTTACATAGGTGTTTGTTTTGGAGTATTCGAGAGAAGTCTTGTTCCCTCATAGAGAAATTCGAGAGATACTAGATCTATATAGAACTATATGGGCTCTAGATCATGCCTCATCTCTTATGGGCTGGGATCTTGAGACCAACATGCCTGAAGAGGGGGTTCTAGAGAGAGGTGTAGCAGTATCTGAGATATCTGCTTTGAGGCAGAAGCTTGTCACAGAAGAGAGATTTCTAAAAGCTGTTGAAAGAGCTGAAGCCATAGAAGATCTCAATGATTATGAGAGAGGTGTTATTAGAGTTCTCAAGAGAGAGATCAGATACTACACCAGAGTACCTCCTGAGATTGTGAAAGAACTCTCTAGAATCACATCGGAGGCTAGTGTTATCTGGAGGAATGCTAAGAGTGAGGGTAGATTTGACAAGTTCAAACCCTACCTAGAGAAGATAGTAGATCTAGAGATTAAAATCGCAGATTCTCTAGGCTATGATGAGCATCCCTACGACGCTCTCCTAGACATCTACGAAGAAGGTTTGAGAACAAGAGAATTTCAGAGTATCATAGGATCTCTAATACCTTCTCTTAAGAAGATCCTTGAAAAAATAATCTCAGAAGAATATTATACCAAACCTCATCCTCTCGAGACGGAGAGATATGATACAGATGCTATGAGAAGAGTTAATCAGAGAATTCTAGAGATACTAGGGTTCAATCCTAAGAGAATGAGACTAGACGTATCCGCACACCCCTTCACCTCAGGGATTAGCTTGAGAGATGTGAGAATAACTGTGAGATATGAAGGCTATGATTTCAAGAGAGCATTATACTCTCTAATTCACGAATTCGGACACGCATTATACGATCTTCAGATCGATGAAAGATATGCTATGACCCCTCTAGCTGGAGGTGCTTCACTAGGTGTTCATGAAAGTCAGTCTAGATTCTGGGAGAATATTATAGGGAGGAGCAGAGGCTTTGTAGAAGCTGTATATGATATACTAGCTGAAGAACTAAAACTCGGAGGAAGATACGATCCCGAGGATCTCTACAGATACTTCAATATAGTCAGACCTAGCCTCATAAGAGTTGATGCTGATGAGGTCACCTATAACTTTCATATCGCATTAAGATTCGAGCTTGAGAGAATGATGATCTCTAGAGAAATTAAAATAGGAGATCTACCTGAGATCTGGAATGATTATATGGAGAGGTATCTCGGTATAAAACCTAAGAATGATAGCGAGGGTGTTCTCCAAGATATTCACTGGAGCATGGGCTCTATAGGATACTTCCCAACATATAGTATTGGAACAATCCTAGCAGCACAGATTAGAAAGGTTATGGAGAAAGACTTGAATCTCGAAGAGATTATCAGAAGTAGGAATCTAGATCCTGTGAGAAGATGGCTTAGAGATCGCATACATGTGTATGGAGCTATGTATCC
Source organism: Sulfolobales archaeon (assembly GCA_038881635.1). Classification (NCBI taxonomy): domain Archaea; kingdom Thermoproteati; phylum Thermoproteota; class Thermoprotei; order Sulfolobales; species Sulfolobales archaeon. The sequence continues at coordinate 59,197 of JAVZPJ010000005.1, forward strand.
GCCGAAAGAACTTATAAGAAGATCTCTTGGAGAAGATCTGAATCCCAGCGTGTTCATAGAATATCTAGAGAGAAAGTATTTAGGCTGAGATGAGAAGCAGACCTATACTATCAGATCCCTCAGATCCTTATCAACTCTTGGAAAGATCTTATCATAGTAGAATTTCACACCTTCATCCCCTGATTCTCTGAAGAGAGCGTAAACCATTACAGCAGGAAATGCTATGATCTTATCTAAATGCATCTTAGCAGGGATTTCAAGAGCTTTTCTCATAGCTTTATTCATATATATTGAGATTCTATCAGAAGCTCTCTCGAGAGCAGAATCTATCTCACAATCACTACATCCAAGCCATTTCAAGAATAACCTGATATTCTTCCTCTTATTAATACTAGGATCTCTGCTCAGAAGATCTGTTGTATCATCAGCTATCTGATAGAGAACTCCTAGAATGCTTCCATATTCCGATACTACTCTGATAACACTATCACTACACTGCGTAGCTTTAGCACCCAGATACGCAGCCATTCTAAACACAGAACCTGTTTTGAGATCTACTATTCTCTCATACTCACTGGCTGGTACATCGATTCTTCCGAATACGTCAAGTATCTCTCCTAATGTGGCTTGGAACCATGATTGGATCACGTTTATAAGAGCATCGAAACCATAGATCCTGATCATGAGCTGAGCTTTGGGTATGAGGAAGTTCGAGACTAGAACAGTATTTGCTAGACCGAATCTAACCCATGAAGCTGGTCTACCTCTTCTAAAGAGATCCCCGTCAACTATATCATCTAGAGCTAGAGATGCTGAGTGAACCATCTCAATAGCTATTGAAGCATCTAAAGCTCTATCTATAGAACCTCCGAGAGCCTCTGATATGAGTAAGGTTAGAACTCCTCTAAGTCTCTTACCTCCATGCACTATATATCTCGCTATCTCAGCTATCTCTTCCTCGTAGTTTTTTATCTCTTCGCGAATCTTCTCTTCTATGATCTCTCTTCTAGACTCCATATACTCCATAAGCTCTCTAAAGACCTTGCTACCTAGTATGAGATCTTCTGCTCCCAAGACTTCTCACATTAACTACTTCTTCCTAGAGATATATCTGCTAAGCTTATCACATCTACTCCAATTCTCATCAGCTGAATTCATACACTGAAATACTATGTTGCATGTGAAGCAAGGGATCTCTCTCATACTATCCATATTCACCTTCTCCGGAAGATCTTCTCTGAAAATAATATGCCCTGGCAGGAGTAGTATATAAGCCTTTCTCCCGTTAAGCTCAGCTTCTTTCCTCATGATTAATCCTCTTCTGAGAAGTCTTAGAACAATTCGAGAACCTTCTTTGCTATCTATACCTAGTAAACTCCATAACTCTGTCTGTGTCACACCGCCAGAACTACTTCTGCTACTTATTATATCAAAAGCTTTTCTCTCTATAGGAGGTAAGAGGTCTATGAGATCATGAGGATTTTCTCTGACTCTCATATTCTTCTCCTCATCTCTCAGTTTTGAATATTCTCCATATAGATTATCTAGGATTAGAAAGAATATAATCTTGAGCACCGGTCGCGCTATATCTCATGTGCTATAAGAAGTGATCATATATCCTCATAGTTGAAACTCACATCTTTATTAATCGGCTTCTAAGAATAATATCCTGATGATCAAAAGCATCCTGGAGAAGATAGATAGAGGATTTCTATGTATATCTTGCGGATATTTTGAGAAGAGGTTCTGGAACAGGTACGTAGATAGATGTCCTGTGTGTGGAGGCTTCATGATTCCCGTGGTTAATGAAATACCCAAACCCGTGGATCAACCTGGTGTGTGGAGGTGGAGTGAAGGACTTCTAACTCCTGAGATCAAGAGCAAGATAACTCTTTTCGAAGCTAACACTCCTCTAATAAGATTTGATACTCTAGGTAGAAGATATAAGATTAAGAATCTTCTTATCAAAGATGAGGCTAGAAATCCCACCGGACTTTTCATGGACAGAGGATCAGCTGTAGCTACATCAGTTCTATCGAGTATGGGTGTTAAGAATATCACGATAATCTCAACAGGAGATCTAGCTTTCTCGATGGGGGTTTACGCTAGAAGAGCTAAGATGAGAACATTCGTAGTACTTCCATCAAATACTCTACCTTCGAAGATTCTTAGAGCGAGAATTGTGAATTCTAGAGTTACAATATATGACAGCTATGAAAGCGCTCTCAGAATATCTGATCTCTATGACAGATACTATACTAGGTATAGGAAGAGGTATTTCATACTCCACTCAAATCCATATCTTATGAATGGGTATCAGACCATACTATTTGAGATAATAAACGAGCTAGGTTCCCCGCCTAATCTAATAGTAATTCCATTCGGCGACGGTGCTCTTATGACCTCGCTAGTTTCAGTTGTTGAGAGAATGAATCTCAGGATCAAGATCTTAGGTGTGAGAGCTAGCGTCACATCTCCTGTTTTCAGCGAGATCAGAGTTGAGAAACCTCTTCTAAGAGAACAGCTTGAAACAATGATCAAGGATACCAGACATGAGATTATAGAGGTATCAGATAAGTTAATAAGAGAAGCATTGATCCGAGCTAGTAGAGAGGAGGGGTTTCCAATAGATCCTATAGCAGCTACAGGACTTGCAGGTCTTGAAAGCTACTACCCGCATATAGCAGGATATGATACCGCTGTTATAATAGCTACTGCTGGTGGCATGCTTAACGATCCTGTTATCATGAAGAGTATCATAGGAAGTATTAAAACAGATGAGATAAGCCTAGGATTTGTCAAAGAGAAGATACTCGAGATATTAATTGAAGAAGGTGGGATGCCAGCTTACAGACTATGGAAGTATCTTAAGGATAAGTATGATGTGAGACTTAGCCTGAGAACTATATATAATCATCTTAGAGAACTTGAGAAAATGGGTCTTGTGACAAGGAAGAGTGATTATGATCCTGATGAGGATAGGATGAGAAGATTTTACGTAGCTAGTGATGATGCTTACATGCGTATTCTTAGATAACTTGAAAGATCTATTGAAGGTGAGATTTATACAGTGTTAAAAGCTTCCAAAAACTCGGGTGTCTAAGATATCTGTGGTAAGACTCTCAATATATACATCGCTAGTATTCATAGCAACAATAGTGCTTCAGATATACACACCAGCTACAAGAGGATACTTCAACCTAGGAGAAGTAGCTATATACTCGATAGCATCTATAGCAAGTCCTGTCACAACAGCTATAGCAGCTGGAATAGGATCTGCACTAGCAGATCTTCTCACAGGATATGGGATATTCGCTCCAGGAACACTTATTATAAAAGCTTCTGAAGGCTTTATTGTAAGTGTTCTAATAAGATCTCTTAGCAAAATGAAGATTCGCAAAGCTAGAATCCTATCAATAATAATATCTGCAGGAGTAGGAGTTCTCATATTCATAGCAGGAGTTAAACTCTGGACAGGATATGTAGAGCTTACATCCATCCCCGTCAACATACTAGGGTTCCAAGCCACGCTACTCACACTCACAATGGATATAAGCGCTTTTATATGGGCTCTCTTAGGAGGCGTCGTAGCTCTACTAATGATATACATGATATGGTCTAGAGGATCTGAGAATATATCTACAGCACTTTCAATGAGTATAGGAGGATTTATAATGGTCATGGGGTACTTCCTCTACGAATACTTCATCTCAAATCCTCTACAAGGAATCCCTTCTGAAGCAGCATTCGTAGAAATCCCTATAAATCTAGGTCAGGTTCTCTTCGGAATCTCTCTAGCTCTTCCTATTTCTAGCTTTATGAGGAAAGCAGTAGAATGAATATCTCAGCTAAAGGATTCAGCATAAGATTAAATAATCTGAGAATCTTAGAAAACTCAGATCTTAATCTAGACAAAGGGTTAACCCTTCTAACAGGAGTATCAGGATCTGGAAAAACATCTTTACTAAGAGTACTCTCAGGATCTATACCTTTTATTTTCAAAGGTTCTTTCACAGGTTTTTTCAAACCCGATATAAGAACTATCAATAGAATCTCATTCTACATGCCTCAAGAACCTTGGTTCGGGATCGCAACTCCATATGTCTGGTCTGAACTAGAAGGCTTTGAAGAACTTCTAGAGAGTATTGATATGAAGAGTCTTAGAAACAGGTCTACTTATACTCTTAGTGCTGGTGAGACTCAGAGAATACTTCTGCTAGTAGCTCTGAGATCTGGGAAGAAACTACTACTTCTCGATGAACCTACTTCGTATCTTGATAGTGATAATGCTAGGAGATTTGCTGAGCTTGTCTATAAATTCTCTGATGAGAATGATTCCATAGTTCTGGTATCAGATCATAGGATAGATCTTTGGTCTAAATATGCTGAGAAGATCTACGCTCTTAATAATAGAAGGCTAGAGGATTTTAAAGAGAGTAGCTATAAGGAGTATTATGAGAGAAATATAAGACTCATAGAAGATCTACGTAAAGAGAGAGAGGTTAATGAGATTAGAAACTGCATAGGTTTTGAAATACGAGAATTCACATACCCAGGATCTAGGAGAAGATTATTAGAAGGTGTAGAAGGTGAGGTATGCTATGGGAGAGTTACGCTGATCAGAGGAGCATCAGGATCTGGCAAGTCTACATTACTAAGATTACTAACTGAGAGAATTGTAGATCAGAGATTTGAAAAATATGTGAGAATACACCTCGAGAGAATATCTCAAGAGAGTATTAAGAAAGATATTCTTCTAATACCTGATAATCCGCTACTATTCTACACAGAAGCTAGAGTATTTGAAGAGCTAGGAGGAGAAGTTGAATTACTAGATCTGCTAGAGATCTCTAGAGAAAGATCTGGGCTTGGAATTAAGAGATTAAGCAGTGGTGAGAGAAGAAGGATCGCATTTCTCTCAGCTCTTGCAAGAAGGAAGAAGATTATACTCGTGGACGAACCTACGGTAGGTCTTGATCCGGGTTCTAAATATCTTCTACTAAAACTGATACGTGATCTCACATTAAAAGGCTATGGTTTTCTGATATCATCTCACGACCCTCATATGGAGGTGATTGCAGATGAAATCATCAGAATCAATTAGCTTTAGAAGATTAGCAGGATTCCTAGAATTCATATTAGAATACCTCTTCTACTCAGTGTTTGTCGGAGATGATAATAAATGCAGACACTCACCTCTAGTACTTAACATAGGATTCATAGTTGTTGTGATATTCATCATCTCTAGAGGAGGTTTTCTCAACATAATCACAGGTGTTTCAGCAGTAGCACTCCAGATCGTCTTAAAAAGAAAATGCATTGTTCTAAGACCAGTTATAATACTCTCTCTAATACCATCAGCATTCTATGGAGTGATATCAATTATTTTAAGACCTGATATTATTCTCGCTTTAGAAGCTGTGGCAAGGGTTTTCACAATATCATTATCAACACTTCTAGTTCTGCAACAGATTAATCCGGTAGAGATTTCATGGCTTCTATCGAGATTAGGTGTGAACTCTAGATCAGTTCTATATCCTTCTCTAGTATGGAGAGTCTCACCACATCTTCTCAAGGACATGAGACTAGCTCTGCTTGTTAACAGGCTTAAGGAATCTGATCTGTGGAAAAGTATTGCTGTAAGTATTATAGTATTTGATGAGTATGCAGATCTCTATGAAGAAGGTCTTCTCTCTAGAGAGAAGATATCTATATCCTACTGGTATGATCCTCGTGAGAGTATTAAAAGTATGATACTTCTGATCACACCTCTTATAATGTACATGTTACAATGCATGTATAGCTATTCTTTTCTTTTATATCTAGGAATTCTATAGTGTAGCTAGGTATGAGTGAGTTATTTCCATACGAGAGATTTAGAGAAGGTCAGAAAGAATCTATTGAAAGCATTCTAAAGAAATATAGAGAAGGTGTGAAGCATGTGCTCTTCAGAGCTCCCACAGGTTTTGGGAAGACTAGTGTAGCTATAGCATCTATGATGACAGATCCTCCTGTTATTCATAGTGTGAGAACTAGAAACGAGATCCAGCCTGTTCTCAGAGATCTCAAGATTCTCTATGAGAGGAAGAGGAGAAGCTTCTCATATTCTTTCATATTCTCAGCGCATAAAATGTGTCCTCTTCTCAGGAGAGAGAATACAGATCCTGAGGATTTCTGGATTGGATGTCAGATCCTGAGAGCTTTAGGGAGATGTGAGTATTATAATAATCTTAAGAAGATCTCTGAAGATGAAGTTCTCATGAAGATCTCTGAAGATGTGATACCTGAGGTTGTTGTTCAGAGAATCTCTAGAGAGCTTGAGACATGTCCTTTCTTCGCTCTTTCAAAGCTTGCCAGAGAATCAAGCTATGTTGTTGTGACATACCCCTATGCATTAGATCCAGAGCTTTTTTCACTAGTATTCGAAGATAGAGATCTATCTGATTATTCTCTGGTCTTAGACGAGGCTCATATTCTTACAATCCCTTCTAGAGTTTATTCAGATGATTTCAGGATCAGAGATCTAAAGAGATCTCTAGATGAGATAAGAAGATTCTATGGAGGTTTAGAGTATTTGGAGGGATTCCTCAGAAAACTTATAGAGATCGCTAGCAAGAGAAGTGAGGCTAACAGGGTCAGGATCATAAGAAGAGATGAGATAGGATTTGATGAAAGCTTGATAGAAGCTTTAGAAGATGTAGCTCTAGATATTAAGAAGAGGATCTTTACAGAACTTCTCGAGAGCAGAGGTGCTGGCGAGGCTATCTCTAGAAGAGTTCACATATCTAGGGTAGCCTCTGTACTATCAATGCTTAGAGACTCCAGGTATGAGATGTTTGTAGAATACGATCGCTCAGGAGATCATGTTATAAGAGTATCCGCAGTAGAGTATAGTGTGATCGCAGATGTTCTCGGTAGGTATAAGAGAACACTAGCGATGTCAGGCACGCCTCCATCGGTAGAGTTCTTGATCAAGCTAATAGGCTTGAACAGTGTTTCCGAGGTCAATGCACTGGATTTCTCAAGCTGGAATCCTCAAGATTCTATGGCTGTTCTAGTGACCTCTGAACTCTCATCGAAATACGAACTTAGAGGCGATGTGATCTACAGAGCTTATGCTGAGTATATTGAGGTTGTCAGAAGACTCATACCAGATATCAAGATGATAGTCTACCCAAGCTATGATTTCATGAGAAATATTCTGAAACATATAAGATCTGATTCTGAGAAAGATCTAGTTGAAACCCAGGAGATCACTTTAGGAGAATTTCTAGAAAGAATATCAAAGGAGAAGGATATTATAATGCATGTTGTTGCTGGAGGGAAGATCGCTGAAGGAGTAGAATTTATAGAGAATTCAAGCTCTTTGATCAAGGCTGTATTCATAGCCGGAGTTCCATACCCCCAGCCTGATGACTATATTGAAGAGCTTATCAGGAGAGGCTCTAAAAGACTTGAAGCAAGAGAATTTAGAGAGTATGTTCTTAACAATGAGGCTTACATAAGAACAGCTCAAGCTCTGGGCAGAGCTGTTAGAAGTCCTAGAGATAGAGCTCTAGCTGTTCTAGGCGATAGAAGATTTTTATCAGCGAGATTGAGAAGCTTACTGGGTTTAAGAAGATTTAGAATTGTGAAGAACCTGAATGAATTCAGAGATGCAGTGGATCTAGTGTCTAAAGAATTTCTCTAGATCTCAGATCCGATCTAACCTCACTCTAAAACTTATTAATCTTCATCAGAGTATTAATTCTAGGTGGGGACGTGGCATGATACTATTCCTGTGGAACCCTCTAGTTCTCCTAGGAGTAATCCTAGGATATATAGTAATGTTCATGCTAGCCTCACTAATAGCTCCGAAAGTTGCTGGGAAACTCTCTGGTAGATTCTCATTATATACTTCAATGGCTCTAGTCCTAGTACTAGCTATAACCATATTCACACTAACTCTCCTAGGCATATCATACATCATAGCATCTGCTATAGGCATATCAAATACTTCTGAAGGTATAATAAGCGTTCTAGCATCACTAGCACTACCTCTAATGATATTCGTAGTCATAGTAAATCTGATAACATATCTCATATCTCCCTACATGATAAATCTGATGTATAGAGCTAGAAGAGATGAGAAGCTTCAAGAGATAGTTAACAGAGTTGCTATGAGACTCGGACTTTCAAAGCCTCCGAAAGCTGTTGTGGTAAGTGGTCCTCCTAATGCTTTCGCCTATGGAAATATTCTATCTGGAAGATATGTTGCTGTGACTGATAAGATGCTTGATATAATGAATGAGAATGAGCTTGAAGCCGTCATAGGACATGAGATAGGACATCACATACATAAGGATAATATGATCATGCTGTTCCTAGGTATACTACCCTCGGTAATATACTTCCTAGGAATTAACGTTCTTAACATAGCTATGATAGGAGGCTATGGGAATAGGAGGAATGGTTCTTCAACACTTATACTAGCAGCAGCAGGCATTCTAGCTATAATGATCTCATTCCTATTACAGATACTAGTTCTAGCATTCAGCAGACTCAGAGAGTATTATGCAGATTTTGAAGGAGCGAAAGCTGCTGGCAGAGAAAGTATGCAAGCAGCATTAGCTAAGATTCATTTGTTCTATAGCAGGATTCCAGGAGCTAGAGAAGCTATATCGAATAGTAATCTCAAGACACTCTTCATATACGCTCTTGTAGACTCTATAGCAGAGCCTTTCTACAGAGTCTCTAGAGATGATATTATAAGGATAATGAACTCAAGATACTCTGTATTGGAGGAGGTATTCGCAACACATCCGCCTATTCCTAAGAGGCTTAGATTTCTTGAGAATCTTCGCTACACATCTATGAATCTCTGAAATTTTCTTAGAAAGAGACTTTCGTTAACTCATTTTATATAGTATTTTTCTATTGCTTTTACTAGCTCGCTTGGACATCTAACGGATCTTCCATTGATCTCTGCACATACCACTATTATATATCCTAGTGCTGATAGAGTGTTTGATGCTCCATTATATATCTCGAAGCTGTATTTAATAGATTTCTCACGGATCTCTGAGACCCAGAGATGTATCTCAACGAGATCTCCGTTTCTCAGAGGGCTCAGATATTTTATGAAGCTCTCTACTCTAGGGATCCAAATATTCCTACCATTAAGATCCTTATAACTCAAACCCTCACTCCTCAGCATCTCCTCTTCAGCTCTCTCAACATATCTGAGGAAGTTTGTAAAGTGAACAACTCCTGCTGCGTCTGTGTCTACGAATGGAACATACATTCTATATATAAACTTCCCACTCATAGAACCAGCCTCCTGGGGAAAGACTAGGGTTTTATAACGATTCTTCCTATAGAACCTCCTCTCTCAAGAATCTCATGAGCTTTTCTAATATCCTCAGCTGTCAGAGGTATGGTTCTATAGACTGGCTTGACCAAGCCTTTTCTCAGAAGTTCTATTGCTTCTCTCAGCTCTCTCTTACAAGAGTTTAGAACTCCTAGTATAGAGTTCTCTCTCAGAATAAGATGTCCCAGAGTAATCTGCTGAGGATTCGGATCTACATTTCCAATGAGAAGTAATTTCCCACCCCATCTAAGAGATCTTATAGATTCTCTAAGTGTAGGACCTCCCACACTCTCTATAACATGATCAACACCCTCACCATCTGTAAGCTTTCTAACCTCATCCGAGAACTGCTTCTCATAGACTATAACATGATCAGCTCCATATCTTCTTATAATATCAGCTTTCTCACTACTTCTAGTCACAGCTATAACTCTAAGCCCGTAAGCTTTAGCAACCTGAACAGCATGGATACCGATACCTCCGCTAGCTCCGGTCACGAGAACACTCTCCCCAGCTGAAGCACCTGCAAGAGTTTTAAAAGCTCTCACAATAGTACCGATCACACATGCTGAAAAACTATAGGCTTCCGGAGGATTCTCGCCAGGATCTCCTATCTTCTCTAAAACCCAGTATGGTAGAGATATATATTCTGCATAGCATCCATCTCTCTCCTCACCTATTGATATCTTGCTTCTGCAAAGATTCTCTCTACCTTCTCCACACTTAGGATCCCTATGATCATATATGTAGATGAGAGATGAAACAAGATCACCCTTCTTAAATCCAGATACATTCCCGCCGATCTCAACTACCTCTCCAGAGATCTCGTGACCAGGTATTACAGGAGGTCTCACCCTCATAAAACCTCTCCTAGCCAGAGTATCTCTATAACACACCCCACATCCTCTCACCCTGATCAAGACATCATCATCAGATATTCTAGGGATCTCAACATCTCTTTCAACAAGAACATCAACACCTCCAACCCCTGTCATAACCACAGCTCTCAAAGATAACACCATCTAAATACTTCTAAAACATTATAAAAAATAAAAATCATGTCATATCATAGATAAGGCTAGTGCAGCTATGAGAAGAACCCAGCCTATTAGAATTAGAATACCTATAATTTTTCTGATAGCCGTCACGAATACAAGTAGTATGTATAAAGCTGTTAAACTCACCAGAAGAGTTATAGCGGTAGAAAATCTATCAGCCAGATCAGGTCTCTCTTTAAACACTGTATTAGCCAGCATCTGTTTTATAAACTCAACAAGCCAGTTATACAAGATCAGAAGACCGTTTACAATATTGTTAACAATATCAGAGCTCATATTGAGAACGCCGTATAATAATGCGTTCTAAAGCATATATTCTATAACTCTAATCTCGAGAATGACTTAAAAGGCTTTAAAAAACAGAGTTGAGATAAATCCTAAACTATTTATGAGGAGGAGAAGGAGTTGGAGGAGATGGTTGGGATGATTTTGACTTCCCCGATTCTATTAGATGGAGCAGGATCTCGTATATAGTCTCGAGTTGCATGTATACTGAGGATGCAGAAGCTTTTGCTCTGAGAAGTATTGATAGAGCTTCAACTTTCTTACCAGATGAGTATAGATCTTGGGCTGTGTTTATTAGGTTCTGGACTTCATTGATTCTCTCTTCAGCATATGATGTGATTATTGGGATTCTTGATACTATAGCACAAATCTGAGGCTGCAGAGGAGTAGTGCATATGATGTTTTTAGAGATCTCAAGTATTTTTCCTATGAGTTCTCTAGATCTTGAGGTGAGGTTCTGAACCTCTGATAATGTCTTATTATAAAGTCTATCTATGTCAACCTCTATCTTTGGTTTCTTAATCATTATATCCAAGCTCGTGTGAATACTCTCGTTAATGGCTATGATCTTTAGCTTTATAACTGCTATGGAATCTATGATCAGAAGAATCTCTCTAGAGCTTGATATGTTCATGAGAGTATCTATCAATCTACTCACAGTGTTATTGAGATCCTCTAGAATCTTCTGCAGATCTGTTAGATTATATTCTCTAGCTATATCCATGAGGACATTTATCTCACCTACTAGATCCTGTAGTTCTATATAAAGCCTTTCAGATATATTAGATATGCTCTCATTAAGAGACTCCTCATAGCTTCTACCACTAGCTACTGCTTTTAAAATATCTGAAGTGATATTTCTCATAGTTTCTATTCTCATTATATTCTCCTGAATGCTTTCAATAGCTTTACCAGAGACATTTAAGCTCTCAAGCCTCTTGAGAACTCTATTCAAAACATCTAAAACCTTACTGGATTTATTATCTAGATCAACTACTCTCTCAATAGATCCTTTCTTCAGCTCTGATACGCCTATCATTATAACTCTATTCGTAAAGTTTCTGATATTAACAATCTCAATATCTATGCTTATATTAACGAGAGTTCTCATGAGATCGCTTAGATTCTTAGCAGAAGATATATTCTCAACATAGCTCCTCACAATCTCTTCCGAGAGATTCATCTCTCTTAATCTATTCTCAAGAACATTAGCAAGACCTTTTTGATATCTCTGAAGAACTAATCCAACAGCGTATGCTCTACCTTCTCTAATATACTCCTCCACGCTTGAGAGGGTTTTAGAAGCATTTGAAACCCATATGGCAAGATCCTCTGGTGTGAGGGTTGAGATATTGATAGAGAGAAGTTTCGTTATCTCCTCTCTCAGATCAGATGATATATTCATGCTTAAAACACTGCTGAGAAGAACTCTGAGAACTTCTGCCTTAGCAAGATTATTCTGATAAACAGTTTCATTCTGAGAGCTTTGAGATTGAGCCGTTGATAGTATAAGCAGAGATGGTGATGTTATGGAGAGCAACACTACTATCATGATCCACGCTACAATACTTCTATACAGAATCTCTCTAAGAGATCTGAGTACCATCTCTTTCACCATTTAAGTTCTGAGACTTTAACTGAATATAAGGAATACTGTGAAAAACTTGTTTCACTATGCGGAAAATTAAATAGTAAAGTGTTCCCAGCTTTCGGAAACAGATCTTTTGAAATAACTTTTAACCTCGGATGAAAACATCTGGCGAGCATGTGATTCAGAAGTCTGAACCTAGTAAGAACTAGCTTGGCGTAGATCTCGGTTCTGCAGATCTTCTGACATCTATCGTGGTAGTTAGACTTCAGATCTTTTTAATTAGAATGATCCTGTTTTGAACTCCTACCTTCTCTACTCTTACTATACCCAGTCTCTCTAATCTTTTTATATGTCTCCAAAGAGTTGTCCTGGGAGCTTTAATCATGTCTTGAAGTTCTGACTGCATTATCGAACCTCCTCTCTCACCTATGATTCTTATGATCTCTCTATCAAGATCATCTAGCAAGATCTCAGATCCTTTACCATAGAATCTTCTTCTCATCATTATAAAGCTTGAGAGTACTCCTACTATAACAATCAATACAATGAGTAGTATGAGTGGAAGATATTGAGAGAAGATATTCTGAGAGGATGTTATAGAAGTCTCTGTTGTTACAGGTGTTGTTGTAGGAGACGCCGTCGCTATGACTGGAGGTGTCATGGTTTTCTCAGTGGTTGTCGTAGTCGTGGTTGGAGGTGTTGTGGTTGTGTATGTTGAGACTCCTACTCTTAAGGTGTATTTGATCTCTTGAGGTCCTCTTAAGATTAGATCTAAGGTATTATTGTAGATCTTGTAGCTAACTATATTTATAGGTAGTGTCAGCACCACTATGTTTTCAAGAGGTATGATCAGCTCTATAGTATCATTGGTTTCTATATCTAGTATGAATAGATTGTTTTCAATAGATGTATTGGCTACATAAGATATACTCACATTAGAAGGTTTATCTAGTATCAGAATTATAAATCCGCTATCATATATAACAGGTAGAATCTCACCATCACTTCGAGCTATTATGGTAGCGGGAATAGGTGGTGTAGGTACTCTCACTTCTTGAATACCTTGGGAAAGAGATACGTTTATAAATACGAGTGCAACACCATCAGATCCTATTATAATTCTCGTGCTAAGATTATCTGTAGCTCTTAGAATATCATGAGAGAAACCTATCTCACTTATAAATAGAAGGATCATTACAACAACTAAGAACCTAGGCAGAAACCTCATGACCTTCATAAGACCCTGAGAGAGTATGAGATATCCGGGATTTAAATATTTGAATAAAGTTAAAGAACATGATCCATGCGGGGGGTGGGATTTGAACCCACGCAGGCCTACGCCAGCGGGTCTCTCTTCTCGCGGCTGGATCTTGAGCCCGCCCCCTTTGACCCGCTCGGGCACCCCCGCTCTCTGCCAGTATATAATAATTATGCAGGAGTTAAATAAGTTCTAAGCTTTTTCTTTTTCTAGATAGAGTATTCTTGATCTTAGCATGTGATATCCTGTTCTTTTAGATCGAATATTTTTCAGAGGTAGCATGATCTTGAGAGGAGATCTACCCTGATCTTTTTAATATTTTTTATTATTCATACACTAGTAGTATAGGGGATTAAATGATTAGTAGAAGAAGAGTTTTGATCATAGGTGCTGGAGGTAGAGATTTTCATAACTTCAACGTGTTCTTCAGAGGTAATCCATATTATGAAGTTGTAGCTTTCGTGCATGTATCACAGATTCCTGGTCTCACTAGTAAGAGGTATCCTCCTGATCTAGCCGGAGATCTCTATCCTGATGGGATACCAATATACTTGGAGAAAGATCTCGAGAGGGTAATCAGAGATCTGAAGGTTGATGAAGTGGTTCTAAGCTACAGCGATCTAAGCTATATAGAGCTTGGAAGGATTCTAAGTAGAGTAGTTGCTACAGGAGCTTCATTCAGAATACTAGGACCTCAAGAGACTATGATACCATCTATAAGACCTGTAATAGCTGTGACCGCGGCGAGAACAGGATCTGGGAAGAGCACTTTATCAAGGAGAATAGTTCTACATGCTAGAAGAAGAGGTGTTAATATAGTTGTTGTGAGACATCCCATGGTTTATAAGGATCCGGGGAGAATGGCTGTTCAGATCTTCGAAAAAGAAGAGGATCTTGATAGAGAGCAGGTTACAATCGAAGAAAGAGAAGAATATGAACATTATGTGAGAGAAGGTGTGAAGGTTCTAGCAGGAGTTGATTACGGGAGAATTCTTAGAGAGGCTGAGAGAATGGGCGAGATAATACTATGGGATGGAGGAAATAATGACTGGCCATTCTACAGACCGGATCTCATGTTCACAGTAGCTGATGCTATGAGACCTGAGAATATTGATGGAAGCTATCCTGGAGAGATTAATATTAGAATGGCAGATATTATAGTGATCAATAAAGTAGATCAGGCAGACCCCTCTCTTGTGAAGAATATGGAGAGAAGACTTAAAGAGATCAATCCCAAAGCTGAGATCCTGAAAGCAGTAAGCGAAGTCCTGGTAGACAGACCAGAGCTTGTTAGAGGGAGGAGAGTAGTTGTTGTAGAAGACTCTCCCACCATAACTCATGGAGGAGCTAGGTATGGTGCTGGATATGTTGCCGCGAAACTCTATGGAGCTTCTGAGATAATAGATCCCAGGAAATGCGCTGTTGGAGAGATTAGAAAACTATATGAAGAGTATCCTCACATGGCTGAGGTACTGCCATCCACAGGATATAGTGAGAAGCAGCTTAGAGATCTGAGAGAAAGTATATATAGATGCTCTCCAGATACCGTTATCATGGCCACACCAGCATCTCTAGCTAAGGTTTTGAAACTCGAGATCCCATGGGTTCAGGTTTCATTTAATATGAAGATCATCGAAGGCAGAAGTATTGAAGAGATCGTTGATGAGTTTATCGAGAAGAAAGTTAGAATATAATAAGATCTCTAGAGAGCCTGTCAAGTTCTAGAACACTGCCATCATCTGTGATAGCTATATTACTCTCAACCCTGACGCCAAAAGATCCTTTTATATAAACTCCAGGTTCTATCGTGAATACAACACCTTTCTCAAGAACATCATTAGAATTCATAGATATGTAAGGAGGCTCGTGAACTTCAAGACCTATCCCGTGACCTGTTCTATGCATTATATATCTTCCAAGCCCGCTATCCGCGAGACATGTTCTCGCCAGAAGATCTAGCTCAGAAGCTTTAACACCAGAACTTATGCTTCTCATAACCTCATTATAGCAATTACTATAGGATGTAAACACATCTCTAAGCTCTCTCGAAGGCGTTCCCACAATATACATTCTCGTAAGATCTGAGATGTATCCATGCTCCTCTACAACACCTAAGTCTATTAGAACAGGTTCTCCAATGCTCAGAACCTTATCCCCGGATCTATGGTGGGGATTAGCAGTATTCTCACCAAATGCTACTATAGGTTTGAAAGATGGTTCGAGACCGCTTCCCGCGATCATGTTAACTATCTGTGCTTCGAGGAATCTCTCTGTAATGCCTGGTACTATTAGATTGTATACCTCTTGGAGTATCTTCTCAGCACTCTTCACAGCCTCATATATTCTGAGTATTTCTTCATGAGATTTTCTATACCTCAGATCTCTAGAGATCTTTGATAGAAGATAGATCCTCTCAGGATGAAGTTTTTCTCGAAAGAATTCTAACTGAGATAATCTCATACTATCCTCATAAAAGCCTATCTTTCCATATATTCTAAGCTCTCTAGAAACTCTTTCTACAGCTTGATCAGGTCCTGAGGAATCATTCCATAAAATCACATCTACGAATTCTCTGAGATACTCTGGAAGACTTTCAAGCTGAGGTGCTATCAGTACAGCATCCCCATCTGCATTAATAATTAATGCTGTGATCCTTTCATAACTCTCTATTCTAAGACCTGTGAAGTATATTAGATTAGGAGAGGGGGTTGTAATAATATAGTCTCCTCCCAGCACTCTCAGAGATCTAACCGCGCTAGCTATCCTACTCCTATACTCTTCTACAGAGAATACCATAGCATTTTCATTTTAAATAGTAGATGGAGAATATTAATAACTTTTATTTATTCTTCCTAAGAGAATTCTATCTTATGGAGATATAATGAGTAGTATAGAGGATTTGAAGAAGATCATAATAAACTCTATCGAGGAGAATAAAGATCCTCTTGTTAAAGCCGCATACTATTCTGATAAAGATGTATCAAGCATAGTAAGCAGGCTGATAGATAGATGGGAGAAATCAGGTTATAGAGGCGTGCCTCTAGACTATGCAACCTATGAAGAATTAAGAATTCTAGCTTCTAAAGCTGAGTTCTATAGAGATGCTCCGAGAGAAGCTTATCTGAGGAGACTTATTAGTGAGAATCTAGAGAATCCATAGCTTTCTTAAGCCATGTGAAGAATCTCTCCAGACTCTCCATAGGATCTCTAAACCTATACCCTGTTTTTCCGATGAACTTCTCAGAAGAAATCCTCGCATCTCCTGTTAGAAGAACCTCTAGAAATCTTCTATCTATATCTCCTAGAAATGGTCTTGCTATTGATGAAGCTATCCTCAGAGATCTCATGCCGATTCTTAGAAAACCTCTTCTTCCGATGATTCTCAGAGCTACCCTACTTATATCGCTTATACTAATATCTTTGGGAGATGCTATGTGGTAGAAGTCATTGGCTAGATCTCTTCTTTCTATTAGTAGAAGAACTATCCCGGCAAGATCTTTAACATCCAGAATGTTAATACGTGTTCCTATATCAAGCTCGATACCTATTCTAGATAGTCTCAGGATGTTAATCCACTCTCTATGTGTATTATACTCTCCTATTATAATGCTAGGTCTGAGGATCACGTATTTGAAGCCTTTCTCACCGCATATCTCTCTCACTCTAATCTCTCCAAGGCATTTAGACTTCTCATAGTATGTTCTCAGAGAATCTATGTGAGAACAATGCTCCTCTTCTTCTCGCACAGGTTTTCCAAGCCTCATATCGCTGGCTCCTGTAGAACTTATATGTATATACAGAACCTCTTCACCTCTTGGAAGTTCTAGAGATCCTAGGATCTCTTCTACAACACCTACATGAGCTTCATAGAGTTCTCTCTCAGACCCTTTGAGAAGACCTATGGCGTTGATGAGAATATCAGGTTTAATTCTTCTAAACTCTTCTCTTAATCTCTCTCTACTAAAGGATTCTATGATCAGAGGTCTAGATCTTTTCTCCTCATATATTTTTAAAACCTCTCCAGTCTTCTCCAGAGTTCTTCTTCTAAGAACAGGATAAACCTCAAAACCTTTCTCTATAAGAAATTCCGCGATATTTCTACCTACGAAACCTGATGCTCCAGCAATAACTATCTTCAGATTTTCTCCGCTCTTCAAGACCTCTTATAATATTAGCACTTACCTAGAATATAAAGAGAATATAAAGTCACCCCCCACTACTACAAGGTATTACTCGCAAGAGGATCATGATACTCTAGTCTTAAGAGCAGTAGAGCTCAGGATCTAATACTATGATAATCCTATCTTCAGTCTACAAATTATATTTAATGGAAATAATTCGATAAATTATATTGCTGATACTTATGAAGGTACTTGGTTTCGTAGAACATACTCTGGGTAATCATGTGATCGTGAGAATCCGTGATCCAAGAGAGCTTCCCAGAATTAAATCGAGAGTTCTAGATGAGAAGAGAAGATTCATAGGTGTAGTAAGCGACCTGATAGGACCTGTCTCTAAGCCTTATGCAGTGGTTCTAGTTAGAGACAGAAGTCTTATACCTCCAAAAGGATCTAATCTCTTCTATTTAGGAGGTAGGAGGAATTGAAAGTAGAAGTAGAAGATCTTAGTAGCACAGCTTCAATAGTGTACGACCCTATAAGAGGAGAGTATATAAACATTCTCACCGGAGAGGTGGTATATGATGGCGAGATAGCTGATAAGAGAGATTGGAGAGCCTACACTGCTGAAGAACATGCTATAAGAGCTAGAACAGGTCCTGGATACACTGCGAAGGTGCATGACGGCGGTATAACAACCTTTATAGAAGGTTCTAACAAGTATAGCAGTCTTCAGAGAAGGCTTAGAAAACCTAGTGATAGTGCTACTAGGAAGGAGATTGAGGCTAAGAAGATTCTCAACGAGATCGCAGGAGTGATAGGACTTCCAGAGATTGTGGTAGAGGATAGTGGAATGCTGATCAAGAAAGCTGTGAGTAGAGGTCTTGTGAAGAGAAAGAATATAGAGAGCATTGTAGGAGCGATAGTATATAGAACCGCCTATGTGAGAAAGATAGATCTGGATAAGGATCTGCTTATAAAAGTGCTTGGGATTACTAGGAAGAAGCTTTTCAAAACTCTGAAGAAGCTCGAGTGGGAGAATCTATTCGATGAGTTTAGAGATAGAATAAGTAGACAAGCTAGAGAAAAAGATCTGGGATCTATATGTGGAGGAGCTGCTACCATGAATATTCTCGAGAGAATTGAAGCTTCTCAGAATGTTAAGGAGGTTGCCTCTAGAATCTTAAGGTCTCTAAGTAAACTGGATCCTCTCATATGCTCGGGTAAGAATCCAAAGGGTCTCGTGGGCGCCGTAGTATACATAGCCTCTATAATATCTAATGAGAAGATATCACAGCAAGAACTAGCAAGAAGATTAGGAGTTTCTGAGGTGACTATAAGAAATAGATATAGAAACATAGTAGATGAAGTGGATCTAGTAGTATTCGTTTGATTCTCTATAACTCTCAGCTTTCTCTCTCATACTCTACAATTCTAAGGATCTCAGATCCGCTGAGTTTAGCAACCTTAAAATATTTACTGCTAAGCCTTCTTAGATCCGGGTTGTCTCCGAGGATCATCACTGAAATAAGCTTAGCTTCAACAGATTTAAGCTGCTTACTCACTATATTCTCCGCAATCTTATCCTCTCCATCGGTTACGAGAATTATCTCGTTAGGAGCTTTCTGACCCATACCTCTTATATCTTGAACTGCTGTGAGGATAGCTCTTGTTATATCAGTCCCCCCACCACTTCTAATTCTCGAGAGATAATCTATGAGTCTTATGATCTCAGATAACCTAGCTCTTCTAGAAACCTTGATCATTGAATAAGGTGTTGTGTCGAAGAATCTCATAGCAAAGATTCTTCTTTCTCTCCTAGCTCTCATTAGAAGAGCTAGTGCTGTAGCTTTAGCCCATTTAATCTTATCCCCATCCATAGAACCGCTCTTATCCATGAGAACATATATAGGTCCTGTGCTTAGGGTGAGTTTCTTCTCGTATATCAGAAGTCTTCCCTCAGTTATCTTGGCGTATATATACTCGATAGGGTATGCAAGTTCTGAGGGAACTATTCTCTCTATATCAGACCCCTCCTCATAACCTTCGATCTCGCCTTTACTACTTCTAATCTTTCTTCTCTTAGAACCAGCTCTCATCTCGGGAAGGTTTTCGAGTATCTCAAGTAGCTTGCTTATATCAATGCTTCTGCTAAGTCTTATAATCTCCTCGCCGCTCTCATCAAAATCTAGAACAGATCCTACGCCTGCTTGATTTCCTAGAAGTATCTGCTCTAACCTTGATAATAGCTTGCTCTCGCTAACAGCTTTCTTAATAGCATTCTTAACAGCTCTGCTAATACTATCCTCTCCTCTACTCTCATCCGACCCGCTGTTATCCTCACCCTCTTTCCCCTCCCTCTCCTCGCTAACACTTCTGCTAAGCTCTCTTATGATGCTCTCGATTATGCTTGCAGCCATTATAGTTGACCTGCTTGAATTAAGCAGTGTAAACTCTCTAACACTCTTGATCTCAGGATCTTCCGAGATATTTTTTATAATCTGATAATGCTTTACATGAGATCTCTCTATATCATTCTCGTTCTTGAGAAGAGGGTGTGGGAGGTATAATGTGTAGAACATGTCTATGGCTAGATTTGTTGTGAAATCTTGCGGTGTTTTAACGAATCTTCTTACTATATCAAGTATCTTCTCTCCTCTATATCTCACCAGAGGATCCTCATATCTTATGTTGAGAAGAACTCCGGGCATTATGAAAGCCTCTTCTTAATATTCTCAAGAACGCTATCGATCAAAGCTATAACCTGTCTACCTTCATTCTCAACATTTCTATCACCACTCTCTATAATCATAGAAACAACTCTCTCTCTAGTCAGCTCTAGATCTCTGTATATCTCGATTAGTTTCTGCTCGAGGAATCTAGATAGAGGAGGTCTTGGGTATGAGGAGACGTAGTTAGCAATATCTCTCACATTGATTCTTATCTCTTCTAAAGCTTTGAGATATCTCTGAGGAGTCTTAAGCTCTTCATTAAGTACTGTGGAGACTTTCTCAAAATCCTCTATATCTCTAGGAATCACATACTTTAGAGAAAGAAGATCTTGTTCTACAGCTTCGAGCCTTCCCTCTAGAAATGCTGATGCAGCTATTATCTTCAAAGCCTTACCCTTCCTACGATCTGTTATATGAACTCCTTTCCCCTCAAATATAGAATAGATCTTAAGAAGCTTGTTTTTAATCCCTTCAAGATCTATTTTCTCAAGTAGTAGAGCTCTTATACTCTTGAGATCATCGATACACATAATAGCCTCCACCTTCCCCTCCGAGAGAGATGCTTTCTCATATCTCCATTCATAATCAAGGAGATCCCTCCAGTAATCCTCTAGAACAGGTTTAACATATTGTCTCAGAAGCATTCTATCATAGAGAGCGTCAAGCTCTGGATCATCTGGAACCTCATTCGAAGCTCCGAAAAGACTCCAGAGAGGTACTCTTATCTCGGTGTAGCCGTCATAGAATATCCTCTCATTGAGTATGGTGAGTATAGAATTAAGAATAGCAGAATTAGCTTTGAAGATCTCATCTAGAAAAGCTATCTCAGCCTCAAGAAGCTTACCCCTGGTAATCCTCACATACCTGCCCTCCTTAAGAGCTGTCAGATCTAGAGGTCCGAAAAGCTCCGAAGGCTCGGTGAATTTCGTGAGAAGATACATGAAAAACCTCGCATTAAGAAGCTGGGCAGCTCTTCTGATAAGAGCACTCTTAGCAGTTCCAGGCTCGCCTATGAGTACAGCATGCTCTCCTGTTACAAGAGCTAGAACTATGACTCTAGCCTCCTCTTCTCTTCCTACAAAAGGCTTCACAAGCTCATCCCGAAACCTCTGAAGAAGCTGTGAGTATTCACTTATCTCTCTCAATCAGCCTAAACACCTCGTTCATCTGATTAGAATATGCTTTAGAAGATTAAATCTTAATACTAGAATCCTTCAGAGGAATTCTTTTTAAACCTTACTAGATATAAATACTAGGGCGGGGCCCGTAGCTTAGCCAGGTAGAGCACCCGGCTCATAACCGGGGGGTCCGGGGTTCGAATCCCCGCGGGCCCATTTGAGATCTAGTGTTCTTGATGAGGATAGCTTCTGGGGTTTCTGTCGTGTTGTTGAGAGTTTGATATGTGTTGATCTGGGATCGAATCTCTACCATTGTTCTCCGGCAGGTTTATTCAGATCTTCTCATTATAAGTATGTGAGAATTTTTAGCGATAATAGGTTGTGGGATTATCTGGGTCTGAGGAGGGAAGCTTACATACTTTTCTTCAGAGATCCTCTGATTCTTCTAAGGATTCTCATCTCATCTAAGTTTTTTAACGAGAGATCTTTTAAGGATCTCGTTTCTAGCGGTAGTTTAGTCACTCTCGCTCATTTCACAAAAATTGATGAAAACGATCTTCAGAGGATCTATCTGGTAGATCCTTTGAAAGATCTGAAGATCTGTTGTAACGATCCAGCTAGTATTCCTAGGATATGTAGAGCTGAGAATATGCTTGTAGAACTACTCATACACTATACTAGGAGAAATATATATGCCAGAGATACTGGAGAAGAATTTCTCAAGAGAAGGTTTCTCCTAGATCAGCTTTCAAAGGATCTTATGAGACTAGGATATTTTAATAAGCATACTATAGAAGATATAGACCTCATCCTGAGATCTATTCTCTGAGTTCTCTAATTTCTCTGAGTATTCTCGTGAAACTTCCTGAAGGTTCTTGAGGTACTACTATGTCTATTATGACATATCTTATAGATGGCTCTACTCTTCTGATAGTCTCTGTTATCATATCCTTAGCTCTCATAACATCTTCTAAGCTACTCTTAGGATCTACTTCGACTTGCATTATAACTATATACTCCCCGGGTTCAAGCGTCAGACTTTTGATCTCGTTTATATCAACCACCTCAGGAATAGCTATAACACTTCTAACAACACGCCAGAGAACCTCTCGAGGAGCTGATACTCCTACTAGCAGCCCTATATTCTCGTAAACTATATGAGCCGAACTCACGATTATAACCAGTGCTATGGCTATGGAGAGATAGAGATCTGCAACTCCGCTCGATAGGTAGAGAGATAAGATAGCCATGGAATCTCCTGATAATCCTAGTATATCCTCAAGAATCAATGGTTTTAAAACTGCTCTACCTCCATAGGAAGTTCTTCTAATAATCCTCAGAGTTATGAGGAGAGTTATAAGATTGAATGAGAGAGGTATTAGAAGAAATGGTACGTAGCTTCTCCAGATATACGTGTTCACATCGCTAGATCCTCTCATCATAACTCCCTCAACCACGATCATATAGAATACAGATCCTGACAGAAGCACAGAGGATATCATACCCGAGATATAGGCAAATCTACCTCTTCCAAAAGGATACTTGAGAGACGGAGGCTTCATAGATACTGAGAAACCTTGGTAGAGTACGAAGCTGTTTAATATGTCTCCGAAGGAGTGGAATATCTCTGCAAGAACAGCTCTAGAAGATGTAGCTAGATATACAAATATTTTCAGAGCCAGAGCTATTATATTGAATATGAATGATAATGCTAGAGGTGTTCTCTCACTTCTATCCAACTACACTCAATATCTATAATTATTTTGTAGACTGATAAGCTTCACATAGTCATAGGCTACATGGCAGAGCTTTTAGACCATCTTCTTCTCTCACAACACAGTACTCAGATTCCCGCCAACTGAATCTTCTCATTCTAAGAGTTTCTATCAGCAGGTATAAAGCTAGAAATGCTCTCACTCCTGAGATCATAAGATAGAGGATCATGTATCTAGCTCTATTATAAAGCTTATCAGAACCCCAGATCCTGGACATGAATCTCAGTAGAAGAAATCCTCTTAGAACTCCGATAAAGTATAGAGATAATGATAAGAATATGAGCAGAGAGATCCACTTCGAAGAAACTCCTAGAAGTAGAGCTATAAGTGGAGATATCATGAGAACTACTATAATTGCATAGCCTATGAGAACATAGAAGAATCCTCTTGGAGTATAGATCCTTATCATCAGAAGCTGTCTAGCAGACCATAGAACGAAATCATCCACCCATCTACTTCTACAGGGTGCTCTGGTGAAACCTATGCAGTAGGGTGTGAAAATAATTCCAGCTTTATTTCTCGTAAAAACTCTTCTGATCGTAGCATCATCAGCTATCTCTCTAGAGAGCTCTCTCGAGACATCATATCTGTAGAAGAGATCAGCTTCTCCACACATGAGCCCTCCCCACACTATTCTAGTTCTCTCACTTAGAAGAGCTTCGAAGTATA
The DNA here is from genome assembly GCA_038881635.1 of Sulfolobales archaeon. Taxonomy (NCBI): domain Archaea; kingdom Thermoproteati; phylum Thermoproteota; class Thermoprotei; order Sulfolobales; species Sulfolobales archaeon. Next base: position 83,150 of record JAVZPJ010000005.1, read on the forward strand.
ACGTGGATACCAGGTTGAAAGCTGTGGAGCACATGCTATCCATGTAATACCATCTGTAGCCTGTAGCAATAGCATTCTTATTCTCTTTCATCACCTTCTCAAGACTTTCAACACATCTATCAAATCTGATGAAATCAGCATCGCAATCCATGAATAAAAGAAGATCTCTAGAGCTTACACCCGAGATCTTTTCTAATGCTGTTATAATAGCTCTATTCTTTCCAGAACACTTTCTACATGCATCCTCAGAAGCTCTGAGGATCTCTAGTCTTCTATCTGAAGAATCTGTGAACATTCTGAGCATTACCTCATCTCTCTCGCTATCTACAACGATAATAACTCTGGATATCAAATCAAGATCTAGGATTCTTCTGAGAGTTCTCATGAAGTCTTCCAACTCTTCTACTCTCATGCTCGCAATCTTACATGGTGAGATCACTATAAAACTTCTTCTTATATTAATTCTTCTATCTTCTTCTCCACCTGTTGAGAGGATCCTCTCAGATCTCAGAAGGATCTTGTAGTTATAGCTCATATGAGCTATATTCGCGAAAACCACTAGAAGATAAAAGAATCCTAATACCATCCACTCCACATCTTCTCTCCTTAGAAGTATTACTCGTATGCTGTAATCTTATAAATTTACTTGCTAATTTTAAATGGTTCTTTTAAAATTGGATCGGCTTAGTGGATATAGGGATCTAGAGGATTTCCTAAGAGAACAGTACTCTAAGCTATTCAATCTACCTAGAAAGCTTCTTCTCATATCAGCATATTTTGCATCAATCACGATAATATCTATCTTGTCTTATACTCAGTCTGGAAGAATCGAGAACCTATTCAGTGTTCTAGGCTCTTCTATCTTGTATCTGCTTCTGATAACGATCTTTTTCAACAATCTAGAGGATAATAGTATGGGTTTAAAGAGGATACTAGGTGTTGCTGTATTCTCTATCCTACCCTACACATTGCTTTCATGGATTCCTTACATGCTTCACAAGCCTGTTTATAGTGTGTTCTCACTTTCATCAGCCATGATCTTTTTGATCAGATATATATTTTGGGAGGGCATTGTGAGCTCTATAGTGATAGCTCTGATAATAGGATCTCTAGCAGGATTCATAGCTTCTGCATCTTTCTCTATAGAGGTTCTACTATCACTCGCAAGCCTCTCCTTCTTATCGATATTGATAATGCTGTTATTTGTAGTATTCATAGAAGCTATAGGAAGATCTAGCGGTCTTAAAGCTTTTAAACTAGGCAGAGGTTTTATAAGAAGCTGGATCTTCGATGACAATAGATATATAGAGGAAGCACTTCTAGAAGATTCAAAGCCCGAAGATATAGAGATAAAAACATTAATACTCGAAGGAGATGAAAATAGGATTCTTCTCATACATCCCGGATTTCATTTCGGACCTTTCAGAAGAGTAGGTTCTTCAGATGCCGTATATGTATTCGATCAAGAGCTCAGAGACATAGGATCAACTCTTGTGTTCCACACAACAGGAACTCATGATAGGAATATTGTTAAGAGAGAGTTTGTGGAAACGATTGCTCAACAGTATAAAAAAGAGATCATGAGAACTCTTAGAGAGAGTTCTCGAGAGGAGAGGATCTCGGTTGGAAGAGATGATGGAAGAGATGGGTGGGGTGTTTATAGGATCGGAAGTGATAGATGTTTAAGCCTCATGATTTATAACAGAGAAGGCGCAGATGATCTTCCTAGAGAACTCGAAGAAGATATATCGAAGAGCTTTGAAGAAGAAATTCTAGTAGGAGTTGTAGATACACATAGTATGTATGGGAGGAAGATACATGATCTTGAGAGTTTAAGAACTCTACTCATAGAATCAATTAGAAGACATCTGAATGATTCGAGAAGTTTTTTCAGGGTAGGCTATGGAGAATCTCATATGAGAAACCTATGTGGTGGCGTTTGTAGCGGTCTTGTTAAAGCTCTTGTCATCGAGACAGATCATGGGAGGGATGTGGTAGTCTACATATACGGGAATAACATGATTATCTCTTCTAATGAGAGGATCGTAGAAGAGCTCAAGAGAAGAGGTTTTAGAGATGTTCTCATAGTAACACCTGATGATCATAGTTGTGCCGCTGTAAGCACAGGAGACCCTTACACAGCTGTCAAACTATGCAGCGAGCTTGTTAACGCGATTAACGAGGCTGTAGATATAGCACTTAGAAGAATGAGTAAGGGAAGGATCGCTTGCAGTAAGCATGTCTTTAGAGAGATACCTGTGATGGGGTCGACTGTATGGAGCTATATAAAAGGCTTAGAAAGACTCGGACCTTTAACTCCCAGGCTGTGGCTACTGTTCCTAATAGCATCAGTAACTCCTATTCTTGTGATCTGAAGCCTCTTAACGCTGAACTCCTCTGCAGAAAGACTGAGAATATAAGGCCTACTTATGCTCTGATATGTTATCAACGATCGCGTTACTCGCTCTTACAATGTCGTAGGGTTTAATCTCTATCAGAGAATTCACTGTTCCTCCACCTCCTAACACTGTTTCGTTCTTGAGAACCTCTGAATCTATGAAGAACCTTGTTATACCATCTATGCATATAGGTGGGAGAGCTCCTGCTTCGAATCCTGTGATTCTAAGGATCTCTTCATTATTTGCAAGTCTGATAATTCTACTCTTAGTGAGAATTCTGATCTTCTCAAGATCTACTCTCTTATCTCCTGGTACTATTGCTACGTAAAATCTACCTCTATCATCTACTAATAGGATGGTCTTTATAATCCTACTAATACTTATTCCAAGAGCTTCCGCAGCTTCTCTAGCAGTTCTAGTACTCTTATCTAGAACTATATGTTTATACCAGATCCCTAGAGAGCTGATGCATCTTATAAATCTCTCAATACTCATCAATCTTACTTAATAAATCCTGAAATTATATAGGTATGGGGATCAAATGGAGGATTTTCTCAGATACGCAGTAGATCATGCGTTAAGCCTTGGAGCTACTTATGCTGAAGCTAGATATCATTCTATTGAAGAGTTCAGTCTCACAACCAGAAATGGTCTTGTTATCAGTAGTGGTAGGAGCATTAGTAGAGGTATTGGTGTGAGAGTTCTTGTGAAAGGCTCTCTAGGATTTGCTTCTACCAATACTCTTGATAGAGAGAGTATTAGAAGAGCTGTTGAGAAAGCCTACGCCAATGCTAGATCTCTCTCTGAGCTTGTTAAAGTACCTCTCACACTAGCACCAGAGAGGGTTGGAGTTGCGAGATATGAAGTTATTCAGAAGAAGCCTTTGAAGAATGTGTCTCTCGAAGATAAGCTAGCTCTTCACAAGGATATTGCGAGAAATGTCTCATCGGTTGTGAAAGAGAGTAAGGTTGCATCACTTCTAGTTGTATATGGTGAGAGTATTGAGGAGAAGATGATCTTGAATAGTGATGGAGCATTTATCCACAGTATAATACCTAGACCTTATCTCTTTGTTAACCTATCACTTGCTCATCCTCAGAAGGGTAGTATTCAGAAGATGGAAAGCTTCGGAGGATCTGGAGGTTATGATATTCTAGAAGCTCATAGGATAGTAGAGGAGATCACAGAACTTGCTGGGAAGATGGAGAAGATATTGTTAACAGGTAGAGAACCTCCTAAGGAGCCTGTGGATCTTGTTCTAGGATCTGAGATCACAGGACTTGCAATGCACGAATCGGTAGGACATCCTCTTGAAGCTGATAGAGTTCTCGGAAGAGAAGCTGCTCAAGCTGGTGAGAGTTATCTCAAGCCTGATATGATTGGTGAGAGAATTGGAAATAAGCATGGAACCGTTATAGATGATCCTACTATTCCAGGTTCTTACGGATTCTACCTCTACGATGATGAGGGTGTTCCTGCAAGACCTAAGTACTTGTATAAGGAAGGTGTTGTGAATGAGCTTCTTCATAATAGATTTACAGCATCTATCTTCAGAGTTAGAAGTAATGCTTCAGCGAGATCTATGGATCACATGTCTGAACCTATTGTCAGAATGAGCAACACCTATCTAGAGCCAGGTGATATGAGGTTTGAGGAGTTAATCGAAGATATAAAGTATGGGATCTATATAAAAAGCTATATGGAGTGGAATATAGATGACAGCAGATGGGGTCAGAGATATGGGGGCTTAGAAGCATATGAGATAGTAAATGGAGAACTCAGAGATTTCATAAGAAATCCTGTAGTCGAGTTCACGACAAAAACATTCTTCTCGAGCATAGTTGGGAAGAGTAGAGATCTAAGGTTTTATGCAGCAACATGTGGTAAGGGAGAGCCTTCGCAGGGAGTTCCTGTATGGGTTGGAGGACCTGATGTAAGGCTTTCTAAGATGAGGGTAGGGGTGATAAGTTGAGCTCTATAGATCTTCAGCTTCTCGTTAAAAAGATCCTTGATAAAGGCTTTGAAGAAGTTATAATATCTCTTAACAGGATCAACAGAACCATGGTTAAGATAGCGAATTCACAGCCTTCTGTGGCTCAGAACTGGAGTGAGAGTGATTTCGATATCTATCTAACTAAGAATAAGAGGATTCTTCTATCATCATTCTCAGTCTCATCAGAGGAAGAGCTTTTAAGAGAGCTTGACAGGATTCTCGAGCTTGCTAATGTAGTTGAACAATCATTCCTATACTCTCAAATACCAGATCCAGATCCTAGGGCTAGACCTCTAGAGGGTTTGGTCAAAGATTCTGTTCTCAGCTTCATGGAGGATCCTAGAGAAGCTTCAGAGATCCTAATAAGCAAAGCTCATGATGAAGGTGCTGAGAGAATTGCAGGAACTATAGATGGTGGTGTTAGCGAGAGATGTATTGCGAGTAGCAGAGATTTCGAGAAGTGTGAGAAGGCTACATTCTTCACAGCATACGTGAGAGCTTTCAAGGGAGAAGGCTCAGGACACTGGGGTTTTGGAGGGAGAGACTTCACGAAGAGAGATATCGAGGAGGTAGCTTCTAGAGCTACATACTATGCTATTGAATCCAATAGAAGAATCATGAGTGTAGAACCGGGATCCTATGATGTCATACTAAGTCCTCTTGTAATCGGTAATTTCATAGATTATATATCTATAGCTTTAAGCGGTTTAAGTAAGATTCTGGGTACTTCATTCTTCTATAAGAATAATCCAGGAGATCTGGTTGCGAGCGAGCTGTTCACATTGAGAGAGGATCCCTGGAGAACTGATATGCTTAACTCAACAGGTTTCGATGACGAGGGTGTTGCAACAATGGAGAAGAGCATAATAGAGAAGGGAGTGCTTAAAACCTTCCTTCACAATACGAAGACTGCGAGAATACTTGAGACTCGTACAACAGGTAATGCAGGATGGATTCAGCCTAGACCTTGGAATCTTATCATAGAGAAAGGAGATTATGAGGAGAACGAGATGATCCGTGAGATTAGAAGAGGGATTCTCATAAATAACAATTGGTATACAAGATATCAAAATGCTCTTGAAGGGGTTTTCTCTACTGTGACCAGAGATGCTCTGCTAATTATAGAGAATGGCGAGATAATAGGTTCTGCAAAGAGAGTGAGAATCGCAGATAAATTCCCAACTCTTCTAAGAAATATCAGAGGTCTTGGAAAGAGATCTTATAAGGTTAAGTGGTGGGAGATCAGAGGTTCTATAGAGACACCTTACATATACATTGAGAAGGTTAACATAACAAAACCCGAGTAAATGTCATACCTATTTCTTCCAGCATGATTCAAAAGGATCTAGAGGTTAAAGATTTTAGGTTTCTACATACTACATGAAGACTGTGTGAGAGTTGACTGATAATGTCTTTAAGAAGTCTTTCAGGGATTAGAACCAAGCTATTCTACATTGATGCAGCATCTACTATTAGATTCTTAAAGGTGGGTTTAGAACCTTGTAGTGATAATTCTTCAGAATACTGTGGTGTTCTAGAGTTTTCTGATGGAGATGGTTTTCTATTTGTAGATATCGAGGGTGAAGGTACTCTCACTATAAACAAGGATCTTGTTCACGCAATTTTTAGAACACCTGATTCAAGTCATGACAATAGATTCATACCACTCCCTCCTGGAAGAAACTTTATTAGAATATCACCATCTATGGAAGGTCCTTTCGGTGAGAGACTTCTTTCTATAAGAGGTGCATACCTATATGTTAAAGAACCCGTCTCATTTAGATTCGTTGTTAGAGCTTCTCTACTGACAGATCTGGCTGAGTATACAGGGGATCTATCTCTTCTAGAGGTTTTAAACAAGGCATTAGACATGATTGATGTGAGAGGTGTTTCAGAAGAACAGTTAGAAGCTGTGTCAACATATAGTGTTGTGAAGCCTCCTTTCTATATAAAATGGAAGAAGTATTATGATATAAGACTAGATCCCGATGTGAAACCTCTTAATCCTCATGATCTATCTGAGATGGCTAGAAAAGCTCATGAGGTTCTCGATAGAGAACTTGATAGAATTGTGAGAGAAGTATCAGGACCTGAAGGAGTTCTACATGCTGTAGCTCATGCTCATATAGATGTCTCGTGGTTGTGGACTCCTGATGTGTCTAGAAAGAAGCTTGTGAGAACTCTTGGAAACGTGCTCAGCCTGGCGAGAAGCTATGAGATGAGATTTGCACTGTCAAACTCTCTCTATCTGAAATGGCTTAGGGAAGAGGATCCAGAGCTCTACAGGAGAGTATTAGATGCTGTGAGAGAAGGAGTTATAATACCTGTAGGTGGTATGTGGGTTGAGAGTGATACTAATGTGATCGGCGGAGAATCTCTTGTGAGGCAGTTTCTCTATGGACAGAGATTTTTAATGGAGGAGATCGGAAGAATCACTGAGATAGGTTGGCTACCTGATTCTTTCGGCTATACAGGGTCTATGCCTCAGATCCTTAGAAAATCAGGTATAAAGATCTTCTTTATACACAAGCTTTACTGGAATAAAATGAATAGATTTCCTTATTCAGTATTTCTATGGGAAGGTATTGATGGAAGCCAGATCATAACTGTTAACTACGCTACCTACGGAAGCGATCTTTCTCCAAAACAGATTGTACAAGCTTGGAGAGATCATACCAGTCCGGAAGCTCCAGCATTCATAGCATTCGGTTTTGGAGATGGAGGTGGAGGTCCTACATGGATTATGATGGAGAGGATTAAAACATACTCACGAGTGCCCGGAGCTCCTAGGATTATTCTCTCAGATCCTTATAAGTATTATGAGAGTATTAAGAATGTAAAGCTTCCCGTGTGGAGAGGTGAACTCTATCTAGAGACTCATAGAGGTACTTATTCTACTGGTTCGAAGATTAAGAGATATATTAGATTGATAGAGGAATCTTTAAAAGATCTCGAGGTCATATCCTTCATAAGAGGTAAATGTGTGGATTATAAGGATCTATGGCTGGAACTTTTAGAAGCAGAATTCCACGACATAGCCTCGGCAACGCTTATCAGAGAAGCATACGACCATTATATTGCAAGGCTGGAAAACCTGCTTAGAAGAATAAATGATGAGATTAGAAGGATTTCTAAAGAGATTATCTTGAGAGAGGGTGGTGTCACAGTATTCAACACACTGCCTTGGGAGAGAGAGGATGTGGTTCCTGGCAGGATTAGAGGTAGCATTCAGCAGATCATCGATGGAGTTGTATACTCGCTTGTAAAAGTTCCTCCTCTAGGGTTTAAAAGCTTTGAAGAGGGTGAGGGTTCTCATGCTGAAGATCTATATGCTGATGAGAGTAGAATCCGGAATAATATGATCGAGGTGAGTGCTGATGGGAGAGTGAGAGATCTTGTTTCAGAGATCGATCTGGTGAAGAGATCATATATTATAGCGTGTGAAGATATACCGGCTGAATGGGATGGATGGGATATAGATCCCTGGTATAAGAGAGTATGCACAGAGTTAAAACCTAGATCTTCTAAGATTTCCGAGAGAGGTCCTCTGAGAGCATGTCTAGATATAGAGTATTCATATGAAGATTCGAGTTTTACCGAGAAGATATGTGTTTGGAGACATAGCAGGAGAGTAGATATGATTCTCAGAGGTTTTATAAGAGAGAGGTTGACTCTCTTTAGAAAACTCTTCGAATTAGGATTCGAGCCTACAGATGCTAGAGCTGAGATACCTTATGGTGTTATAAGAAGAAGTATTAGAGCTGAGAATCCATGGGAAGATGCTAAGTTCGAGTTTCCAGTCTGGAGATGGCTTGACGTCTACTCCTCAGCTTATGGTCTTGCTATATTTAACAAGGGTAGAGCTGGGCATAGTATTGATGGAGGAGTTGTAGGACTCACACTTTTCAAGACACCGTTGTTCCCCAATCCTCATCTTGATATGGGATATGTAGAGGTGGAGTATAGCATTTATCCTCATGAGGGGGATTGGATGAGAGCTGAGATACCTAGAAGAGCTCTCGAATATCATAGACCTCTTATTGCTTCAAGAGGTTTCTCCGGTGAGAGAAGTCTTCTGAAGATTGATAAACCAAACATACTTCTTGAAACTATAAAATGCGCTGAAAATGCCCGAGGTTTTATAGCTAGGATGTGGGAGAGCTATGGAGGTGAGACAGTGCTAGATATAGAAGGTGTTGAGACAGATCTGATAGAGATGCATGAGAATAGAGTTAGAAAACTTTATTTCAAGCCGTTCGAGATTAAGAGTGTTATGATTAGAATATGATTTTATCGTATAACTTGTTTCAATACCTAACTTAAATACCTCGGCATGGTAAGTATTAGTGGAAGTCTCTTAACATGAGATTTCTAGGTGTTTGAGTTGAGAATTCTGGTCACAGGATCTTGTGGGCAGATAGGTAGTGAGCTCGTACCTTTTCTCAGGAATCTTTACGGTGTTGAGAGTATTGTTGCAACCGATATAGATGAGTCTTGTCTTAGAGAGAAGTTCTGCAAACCTGTTGAAAAACTTGATGTGAGAAGCAGAGCTGATATAGATAGTATAATCAGGAAATACGAGATCGAGGGTGTAGTGCATCTAGCAGCGATACTCTCTGCCAAGGGTGAGAGAGATCCTGAACTAGCTTGGAGAGTTAATGCTGAAGGCACTTACAATATATTAGATGAAGCTCGTGCAAGAGATCTTAAGATGGTGTTCATACCAAGTTCTATAGCTGTTTACGGTCCTGAAACACCTGATCATCCTGATGAAATGGCTGTAGCCAGGCCTAAAACCATGTATGGTATTACGAAGCTTCTAGCTGAAATGCTTGGAGAGTATTACCATGCGAGATATGGATTGGATGTGAGAGGTCTAAGACTTCCCGGTGTCATCAGCTGGAGGATGAAACCTGGTGGTGGGACTACGGATTATGCTGTGGAGGCATTCTATGAAGCTGTTTCGAGAGGTGAGTATGTTTTCTGGGTTAGAGCTGATACGAGGCTGCCCATGATATACATGCCTGATGTTCTCAGAGCTTTTAAAATGCTTATAGAGGCTGATAGAAGAAGGCTTACAATATCGTTCTATAATGTTCAGGGGATGAGTTTCTCGGCTGAGGAGCTTTATAATGCTATTAGAAGAAGAATCCCATGGTTTAAAGCCAGGTTTGAGCCAGATCCTGCTAGACAGAGAATAGCTGATTCATGGCCTAAGAGTATTGATGATAAAAGAGCTAGAGTTGATTGGGGCTGGTATCCTGAGTGGGATCTTGAGAGAATGACTGATGACATGATTGAGAATATAAAGAGAATGCTTGAGGCTGGGAAAGAGCTTAGGTTGTGATATTTCTTTCTAAGGATCTTTGTAATCCTTGTGAAGAGAGTAGTTTTTTATTAATAGTTCTAGAGCGTTATCATTATTCTGGTGCTTGGATTTTGTGTAGAATGCTTATAATGTTCGGTGCGAATCCTGTAGATCTTGATCTGAGAGCTTCTCTAGTGAGATCTCTTGCAAGAGCTTCGGAGAGAGATCCTTATCTAGAGATTCTAACAGAAGGCAGAGATCATAGCCATAGCGATGGGTGGGGGAGGATTTTAGTAAGTGTGAGTAGAAGTGGTGATAGTATTATCTCTAGAGAAATTCTAGAAAGATCTCTAGATCCTTTCTATAGAGATGCTAGAGCTAGAAGAATCGAAGAAGATCTGGATTCGAGTAGCACAGGTTTTGTCGAGATGATCCACGTGAGAGAAGCTAGCAGAGGTATGCCTGTGAACATATTCTCGACACATCCAGCGGAAGCTGTGAGTAGAGAGGGTTATAGACTTTATCTGATTCATAATGGGACAGTGGATAAGCAGAGGATTCTTGAGATTCTAGGGGTTGAGAAGGAGAGTTCTTATGCGAGACTATATGGAGATACTCATATGCTAGCTCAGCTTATGGCGCTGAGAATTAGAGATGGTATTTCTGAGGATTTGTTTAGAGAAGCTGTAGAGTACACCTTATCAGCTTTGAATATCGGTGTTATTCTAATCAGGGAAAAAGATCTTGAGATTGGTGTGGGAAGTTTTTACAAGTCTGGAGAGAGGATTTCCGATAGAAGAAACTATTATAAGATCTATAGAGCGAGAGTAGGCAAGGATCTCTATACCTATGTATCTTCAACCGTTGTAGACTTCTATAATCCGAGGAAAGATATTAAGTGGGAGGAGATGCCGAATGGATTCTTTGAAGTTTATAGAATGAGGTTTGAGAAAAACCTAGATGTTGAGAAGATCTTAGAGTTGAGATTACTGGAATAGCTTTATACCTTGCAGTCTATAATCTTTGTGGAGACTCTAGGTGTTGTTTTATGAGTGGAAAAATTGATTGGATTAGAGATGAGCTTAGGAGTTTGAAGGAGCAGGGTTTGTATGTGACTATTAGAAGACTTCAAAGCCAGCAGGGGCCTTGGATTGTTGTTGAAGGTAAGAGAGTTCTCAATCTCTGCTCGAATAATTATCTCGGACTGGCTTCTCATCCTAAGATTAAGGAGGCTGCTATAAGAGCCATCCTTGATTACGGAGTTGGTGCAGGTGCTGTTAGAAGTATTGCAGGCACTATGGAGCTTCACATGATTCTTGAGGAGAAGCTTGCGAGATTTAAGAAGAGAGAAGCTGCAGTATCTCTCCAGAGTGGTTATAATGCTAATCTAGCTGCTCTCGGCGCTCTCGGGTGGGGTAGAAAGGATCTTGTTTTCATAAGTGAGGAGCTTAATCATGCTAGTATTATTGATGCTATGAGGCTTGCAGGTTCTCCGAAGCTTATATACAAGCATAGAGATGTTGAGGATCTTAAGAGAAAGCTTGAGGAGGCTAGAGATTACAAGATTAAGGTCATTGTCACAGACGGTGTTTTTTCTATGGATGGAGATCTAGCACCTCTCCCCGAGATTGTAGAGCTTGCTGAGAGATATAATGCTATTGTTTATGTTGATGATGCTCATGGAGAGGGTGTGCTCGGAGATCATGGTAGAGGTATTGTGGATCACTTTAAACTGCATGGGAGAGTGGATCTAGAGATGGGGACCTTGAGTAAGGCTTTCGGAGTTATAGGAGGCTATGTGGCTGGAGATTATGATGTTATTGAGTTTATAAGGCAGAGAGGAAGACCTTTCCTCTTCTCAAGCGCTATGAATCCTCCTGATGTTGCTGCAGCAATCGCAGCGGTAGAGATTCTTGAGGAGAGCGATGAGCTTATAAGAAGGCTTTGGGAGAATACTAGGATTCTTCAGAAGGGATTAAGAGATGCAGGATATGATCTAGGCAGCACCCAGCATCCTATAACACCTGTGATGTTATATGATGAAAAGCTTGCTCAGGAGTTTTCGAGAAGATTATTTGAGGAGTATAATATATTCGCTCAAGCTATAGTATATCCGACTGTTCCTAAGGGTAGAGCTAGGATCAGGCTTGAACCTTCTGCAGCTCACAGTGTTGAGGATATGAAATATGCTATTGATTCTTTCGTAGAGCTGGGTAGAAAGACAGGTTTTCTAAAATAGCATAAGTGCTTAGTATGAATGGTTTTTTCAGTTATTCTCTAGAGGATTTTAAAGAGATCATATGCTATCCTCTTAGATTCTTTGATGAGAGATGTTTTAGAAGATTAGAAGATCTCAGAAGTTCTGGAGTTGAAGAAGTTTTAGAGTATGGAGATTCAATGCTTCTAGGTAGGAGGGTTCTCGGCAAAGGTTTTTCATCGGTGGTGGTTTTAGGAAGACATTCGAGGTATGGGATCTCTGCTATAAAAATTAGAAGATTTGATTCTAAGAGAGATAGTCTTGAAAATGAAGCGAGACTGCTTATGAGAGTTTCCGAGACAGGATTTGCACCCAGAGTTTATCATTACTCGAGAGATTTTATTATTAGAGAATTTATAGAAGGTCCTAGACTAGGAGATTTCATAGATTCCATAAGCGGAGATAGTATTTCTCTCACGAGACTAACAAGATCTCTTATAATCTCAGCAAACACACTAGATCTGCTGTCAGTAGATCTTGAAGAAATCTCTAGAGCGGATAAACAGATCATAATTAGGAATAAAGATCCTGAGAAGATCTACTACATAGACCTAGAATCAGCAAGAACAAGTTCGAATGCATCAAACACCACGAGAATACTAAGCTATATAATAAATAAAAGAATCATAAGAGAAACCCTAGGCTTAGACGTAGAGAAGATAAGAGAAGTATATGAGATAGCAAGAAACTATAAGAGAGAAAAAGATCCTTGGAGAAAAAGAATCCTAGCCATAGAAATGATAGATATTCTCACAAACCAGAGAGAAACAAGCAAGCATTAGACTCCTAAGAGTGAATCCTATACTCCAGAGCTTACACGCAGAAGTGCAGACTTATATAAGAGCTGAGCCTGTGAGAAACTATTAGAGAGATTGGTAGGAGAGAAAAAGATGGTTGAAGCTAGAGAGAGCTAAGAAGTCCCAGGTCTTTTAATCCTCCTATTACTAGAGTTACCGCTATTGATGCTATTATGAGTGACATGAATTTTCCAAGACCTTGAAGTGTTGAGGTTCCTAGGAATCTAAAGATCTTGTATGAATATCTTAGTAGTGGATATGTGATTAGCAGAGCTATGTAAGCTCCTGCGAGAGTTGTTAGTGAGCCGTAGATCCTTGAGTACACTATTAGAGTACTCATAGTTCCCGGCCCTACTATGAGTGGTGTTGCTATAGGTACTACTGCTAAGTCTCCCCCCGAGATGTTCTCAGGCTTGTGTCCTGTGATGAGCATGTCTACGGCTACAGCCATCAATAGTACACCGCCAGCGATCTTCAGAGATGCAAGGTCTATATTGAAGAATTTTAAAACATACTCACCAGCTAGCGAGAATACTGTTAGTAGAATGAAAACGGCTACAAAAACCCTTCCCACAACTCTTTTAACAGCTTCATCAATATTATCGCGAGAACTCTCCAGACTGCCTATGTATGATATGAGAGTAGGTATCGCAGCAGGAGGATCCATTATAGCGAATATTGAGATGGAGATAGGTAGTAGAGTGTTTAAGAGAAATCCTGCGTCTATCATTTTCACATATCCCCTTAGGATTTGAAAAGGTCTCATATAAGAACTAGATAGATCTAATCTAGCGAGAGATTCTCTGCAGAAGAAGAAATAGATTGAAGAACTCCTCAGGAGACAGTGTGAAAACTCTTCTAGATAGAATATCTCTAGGAATGTCTTCAAGAATTCCACCTAAATCATATCCGCACATCTTAAGAGCATTATGAAGAAGCTTTTTTCTCTGGCTGAAGAGACATTTTAAAAATCTCTCATAAAGATCGTTTCTTTCAAGAGCTTCTCTAAATCTTCTGAGAACAATAACCTCTGTAGAAACCTTAGGCTCAGGGTAGAAATCATCAGGTTTATAAACTCCTCCTCTCTCAACATCAAAATAAGATCTTACGAGAACAGATATAGACCCATACCTTCTAACACCAGGTCTTGAGAGAATCCTGTCAACAACATCTTTCTGAAGAGCTAGAACACCCCATAAAGCTTTTGAAGAGGCGATCCCGCCTAGTATAGGACCTGTGATGGAGTAGGGGAGAGTGCCGATCACGCAACAGAAATCTAGGCTGCCTATGATCTTTAGAGCATCTCCGCATAAAACTCTTATATTGCTAATACTTTCGAAAAGTTTTCTAGCATAGTTGCAGAGCTTCTGATCTCTTTCTATAGTGATAATTTCTCTGCAAAGATCTCTTATAGAAGCGGTTATAACACCGAGACCAGTGCCTATCTCTATAATCTTCTCACATTTCATTCTCTCCACATGATATCTGAATTCTCTCAGAAGTCTGATGCTAATAGTGAAATTCTGTCCAAATCTTTTTGATGGTTTTAAACCGATCTTCTTCAGAACCTCGATCGTGTATTCTCTAAGTCTGTCTCTCTCTATAGCTCTAATAAGATCATTAAAGCTCAATCTATTCTATATCACCATGGATCTCTATAGTTAGTCAGAGCATATAGATAGTCGAGCATTTTAAAGAATTTAACATCACGCGTCTCCGGAGGAGGTTCTACAAAGAGATAATATTTCTCACCACCCATCATCTCTGTTATAATTCTTTCTACAAGAGCTCCTACAGGATCTGGTATCTTCGCTCTCAAGCTCAGATCCTCGAAACTCTGGAATCTGCTCTTCTTCCTCTCGCTAAGAAGTGTCTCGAGAGTTTTCTTACCAATCCCAGGTATGAGATTGAGCATGTGAAGCCTTATGTTAATAGGAGAAGCGTTGTTGAAGAATTCTACGAAAACTCTCTCTTTAGATTTTATAAGTTCTCTCAGAACTGTGGGGAGGTTATCTTTTGAAATACTCGTTAAATCCTGCCAGAGGATCTTATCTTCAACCTTATATGGTTGCACCTCTGAGGAGTAGGATTGCTCGATATAGATCCTCTCGCCAATTTTAGCACTGATACCATGTGCTGGAACTATCTCGATAAGTGTGAAGTATTTAGTACCTACAGCCTGGATCAAAGCAGCATGTCTGTGATGAGGATGTCTATCGAAAGGATTCCCATGAATCATGAAATCAAGTATGATAGCATAAGCATCTCTCACAAAAACCCTAGCCCTACCTCTTTCAAAACCTCTTCTACTTCTAAAACTCATCAGATCATCTCCTACTCATCGTAGAGCACTTCTCATCTATAATTCTTATTATCTCCTCCAAAGTCTCCTGATCTGGCATTCTCTCCTCGAAGTATAATAAGATCTTCAGAAGATCTATATCTCTAGGTGCTATATTAACTATCTGAGTAGCACTCACACTCTTCAAACCTCTCTCCAGAAGCATTTTCATAATCTCTCTAGCTGGCTCAGGATCGCATTTGGAAACAGTCTCTCCATACTCTAAAACTCTATAGATAATCTCATTACCCTCTCTACCTTCAATACCTCTCCTTATGATATCGACGACAACAGGTATGGGCACGTCTTCGTAGCCTAGAATCCTCAGAGTAGACAACCTCCTAAACTTAGAAAGAGAGAGCCTTAGAAGCTTCTCTCCTTCTAACTCTTAGCTCTTCAACTAGTTTTCTAACTTTACTAATCTCTCTATCAATGATCTCAGGAGTAGGCTGGAGATGTTCAGGTCTTATAAAAAGGATCTTCTTCTTACCACCTAGAGAAACCTCGATCTCATAGGCATCTCCTCTCCTGCCTAAAACCACTCCAGTTCTGCCATGATACCTTCTATGAGGCATTCCATCATGTGTAGAGGGATTAATAACAATATGAACTCGATCTCCAACCTCGTACTCGTAGAGAAGCCTACTGAGCGGAGGAACAGCTCCTCTCTCTCTTACACTCTTCTTCATGAGCTTCCTAGTCCTGTGTCTAAGACCTTTAGGAGCTTTCACCATTCTAATCACACCTATGAAACTTATTTTTTTCAGAAACTTATAAAACTCAAAAAAAGAAGCGGTATTTGAATTACAGGAGATACGGGTATGATCCCGGGAGCTTTCAATAGAAAAGGTAAGCTGGGATTACTCAGTGGTAGGATGAAAACCTCTACACGAGATAATCTCTCCAAGACACTTAAGACATGATGTTTTCATGCAGAGAATAAGATATGAGAATAAGAACAGCCTGTGAAAACAGTGTAGAAGGTAAGCATCTTCATTAATAAGTTATGCAAGAATATCATTATATCGTGAGGATGTTGAGCGAGTCAGAAAACTTTAGCGAAGAAGAACCTCTACAGAGAATCATTTTCATAGGAAGAGCTAGAATAGGTGAGGTTCTCGATACATTCAAAGAACTCAGATTAAGACCCGAGGATTTCTCCAGTCCTATAGCCTTTCAAATGGCTCTCACAAGACTCTACGAAAATCTTATGAGAAGTCTCTCCTCAGGTCCTAAGAAGAGTTATCTTGCTGAAATAATTTTCCAAGATTCTCTAGGTAATCAAGTATCATTTGCAGTAGATCTAGGAGAAACACCTCCGCCCGTAGAATCTCAAAATGTGAGAGTTAAGATAATAATAGAATTTTATCGGGATTAGATAGAAAGTTTTTAAGCAATAAACTTTATAAATTTGGATATGTAAAAACTTCTGGAGGATATTATGAGAATTTATAAAGCTCTATCTAAAACTGTTGGAATAATAATAGCTGTTGCCATCATAATAGCTGTCGCGGTCGGTGCATTCATATACTGGGAACAGCTGGCGGCGAAAGAGAAGCGATAACAGCCGCGCTTAACATATTCAAACAGCAGTACAAGGATGTTGAAATAGTTGAAAATCCCGTGGCGGGAGGAGCTGGAGCTGTGATGAAAGCTGTTATATGGGGTTTACTAGCAGCTGGAAATTCACCGGATACATTTCAGGTTCATGCTGGAGGTGAATTAAAAGAATATGTAGACGCAGGCTATCTACAACCTCTTATTAAAGCTAATTATAATGCGAGGCTGTAATAGGTTTTTCGATTCTTCTGATCTCTATATGTATAGGATAAATAATATACCGCGGCACATACTCTACTATAAGATGAGGGTAAGAGTGTAGTTATGCCTAGGAAGAGTGGAGGAGGGAGGTCTGCGTCTAGAGATAGATCTAAGAGTTCTAAGACTAAAGAGTCTAGGTCTGAGGAACATATTTCTAAGCAGACTTCTACTATGAAGAAGAGAAAGTCTTTTGACCTGGATCAATGGATTTCCGAGAATAGAGAAGAACTTCTCACGAGACTTGGTATATCTCATCTTAATCTAGATCAGGATCTCACGAGCTTTATATTGAGAAGAGTCACAGAACTTCTCTGGAGTGATGAGAAGAAACCTGATATGGAGAGGCTTAGTAGCAGAATTAGAAGAAATATGGAGAGCCTTAGAAGTATTATAGCTCAAATGATAGTTGAAGGATCTAAAGAACTTTCACAGGATCAACTTGAGTACGTGATATCGGCAGGAGGATCTTGGATCTTGGGCTACGCGCCACAGCTTTATAGAAGGGCTAGAGATATGAAGAGAGATGACCTGATTCTCAGCCTCAGATATCAATGGATCAAGTGGTGGACTTCTACAAGAGATCAAGAGATCCCACCAGAATGTCCTAGATGCGGTTTTAATTCTCTGATGCCAGATGGATCATGTATTATATGTGATTACACTCCTACCAACACTGAGATCCTCAAATACTATCACTTTGACAAGTATATCGAGAAACTCTATGAGAGAGGAGATCTAGAGAGTCTTAAGAAGATTCTCGAGAAAGGATTCATAATAATATCCTCATCAGGAATTAAAATACCTGATCATGAGAAGTCTAGATATGATCTTGAGATCCACATACCTAGGATCTATAGAGAGAAGATAGCAGAACTTCTCAGAAGCTCTGGGAGAGCGGGGTAGAAAAGCATCTAGATCTTTATCTTGTGAGTGAGACTTCATAACTCTCTTTAAATGTTCTCATTATGATCATGGTATTCGTAGATACTACACCATCTATCTTTCCTATCTCGTCTAGAAGTTGCGCGAGATCTACATGATTCTTAGCTATGGCCATGACAACTACTGTAGGCTCTCCTGTCACATCATATATAGATACTATACGATCCTTAGCACTCAGTCTTTCAACCACCTCGCTAATCTTCTTAGGATCCATTTTCACGAATATCAGAGCTTTAACTTTAAAGTTAAGCTTCTCATAATCTATTATTGCAACAGTCTTCTTAATATAACCTCCGATCTTAAGTTTCTTAACTCTCATATATGCTGTCGAAGGACTTATATTCAGCATGTTTCCAAGTTCTGTGAATGTCACATCACTATCTTTCTGAAGAACCTCTAGAATCTTAAGATCTTTCTCATCTAACTCCTCCTTCTCTCCTCTCTCCCTTCTAGACATTTAAATCCTCCTGATTAGATATATTAAAAAGAGTTTATAAGGTGTTTTACAGCTCTCAGCTAAAATATTCTACACTCTAGGTGCGAGATAAAACACTATTTTTCCTCCTAGAGGTGTTTGCATTTCCATCTTAAGAGGCATTCCACTCCCCATATATACCTCCACGGATGATGATACCTTGATAAGCTTAGCTATCGGAGAGAGATATGATGAATCGAAGTCTACGGAGATCTCCTCACTAACACTTACATCTAGTAGAGAGCCTGTCTCTCTAGAGAGTCTTATAGATCTCTTACCAGTGTCACTATCTCTCAACTCGAGCACATTCTGATCCAGTTTAAATGTTATATAGTTCGATATTGATGAGAGATCTGCTATAGCTCCGCTAAGAGGATCTGGGAGGACTGAAGCCTTCCCAGGAAATTCTAACTCGATCTTAGGTATTTCTTCGAGAGAAATCTCTAGATTTCTAAACCTGAAGATCCTCCTAGGAATCCCTTCTATGACAAACTCTATATTCTCTTCATCACCTTTAATCGTGATCCTGTTAGTCCTCTTAACATCTTCCATCGCCAGAGATAGATTTCTCGTTGATATACCAAGTGTAAGACTTCTAAAAGCACTGAACTCTAGAAAACCATCTTGAGAGAGTTGGAAGTCTATCATAGCAACCTTAGCCGGATCCATGGCTACAACCTTCATAGAACCCTCCTGAGATATCTCGAATGCAACCTCTTCAGCTAGAGAACTTAGAACCTCTACTAGAGAGAGGAAGAGCTTGGTATCAGCCAGGGAAAGAGTCACAGCAGCTTCAGACCTCGACATTATAGAACCCTCCAACCCTCTAGTACTCTTTAGAAGAAAGGGTTTTATATGTGAGAACTCTCTATCTTCCCTGAGACTCTGAAGCTTCTACCTCGATCTTTCTTAATTGTCTTAGGTACATTTCTAGAAGTTCTTTCTCTGTAGTAGCATCCTCAGGATTCTTATCATCTCTCCATCTTACGAATCTTGGAAATCTAATAGATATACCAACTCCAGGTTTCACACTATTATAACAGCATCTGTGAAGTGGTGAGAGTGTTAGCTCTGCTCCTATGACCTCCATAACATATCTCGGAGTTGTCCAGACATCTGGTTCTATATCGGATTCTACTCTAGGATGCTTGCTCGGTATTCTAGAAGCTTCTATTCTCTTATTCACCTCAATAAGATCCTGATCTGTGAACCCTGTTCCTACCTTGCATACTGTTCTAAACACATCTTTCTCAGGATCATATGCTGCGAGTAGAACTGTTCCAATCTTACCTCCTCTCTTACCTCTTCCATAGAATCCTCCTACAAGTACTAGGTCTACGGTATCTATCATCTCACTCTTATAATCTCTCTTATACTTGATCCAAAGCCATCCCCTGGCACCTGCTTGATAGATTCCATTGATATTCTTAGCCACAATACCTTCATTACCATCTTCAAGAGCTTTAAGAAAGAATCTCTCTAACTCCTCTGGATCTGATGTTTCTATGTATTCTGCTATTGAGAAAATACTTGATTGCTCTATGTGATCTAGAAGAATCTTTCTTCTCTCTATTAGAGGTTTCTCGAGAAGACTTACACCATCTATGTATAGAATATCGAAGAGTCTTACAGCTACAGGATACTCTTCTAATGCCTTAGATATATCATGCTTTCTCTTTCTATGCATTAGCTCTTGGAATGGTCTGTGCTCTCCTGTGTCAGGATCTATAGCTATGATCTCTCCTTCTACTATAGCCTCCTCAGCTTTAATGAATCTCCTGCTCATCTCAACAACATCAGGGTATTGATGAGTTATGTTCTCAAGTCTTCTCGAGAATATTATCACACTATCTTTTTTCTTATGTATCTGAGCTCTCTCTCCATCATATTTAAACTCTGCAATACATCTTCCTCCAGTCTTCTCTAGAATGTCTCTAGCATTATCAAGTCTCTCAGCAAGCATAGGTCTTATCGGGATCCCTATGGTAGGTGTTAGATTCTTGAGAGCTTCTAAACCTTTCTCAATAAGTATTCTCGCGATCTCACCTAGATCTGCTCTCACATTATAAGCTCTCTCGATAATAGGCTTGGAAGCCTCACCACCTCCGAATGCTGTTGCAAGAGCTTCTATGATCGTGGCATCACCAACACCAAGTCTAAGCCTTCCCTCAACAAATCTAACAATATACTTACTCTCCTTAGGTGATGCCTGCTGTAGAAGTCCTGTTAAAACTCTTATCTTAAGATCTCTAGAACCTTCTCCAGTCATTCTAGCAATCTTTGTAAGAGTTGAATGAACTTCTGATACTGTGAGTTTTCTCTTCTCAGATATGAAGCTTGTGAGAGCTGTGTTAGAAGTCTTTCTACTCTTCAGAGTTTCAACTACCTTCCCATACTCACCTAGTCTCTTATATAGATTCTCAACCTCTCTCTCAGGAACACCTACGGCAAGACTTATAACCTTAACCAGAAGCTTCTCACTTATGCCGATCTCAGGCTCTCCATACCAGCTGGGCCAAAGCTCTCCTTGTATGAAGTATATAACTTTATCAATATCCTCCGGATCGCTCTTCTTAAGCATACTCGAAAGAATGCTCGTGAGAGTCATTCTGCTACTTGTAGTCTCAAGCTTCTCGAAATGTTCTGCTAATATCTCGAATAGCATTAGATACACCCATATATTATTTTATTCTGTCACAGGTGAAATATAACAGGCTGAAACCATAGATCTTTCTATGAGAAATGCTGACAGAAAACTTTTTCTTCGAGAATACAGATATTATCCTCATACCTAAGTTTCATAGGAGAGCTTTGATTTGCAGCTAAGATATCTTTCAAAAAGAGATATGAGAGAGCTGATGGCAACACTTAGAGAGAGGTATAATCTTAAGAGCGAGTATGAGAAGATAGCAGAGGTTACTCTAGATATCTATCCTCGGAAGAATAATGTAAAGATCTACATAGCTTATTCCGAGAGCAACGTAATTCCTTTAGTGCTAGAGATCGAGAATCTTCTGATACCCTCGATTCATTCTCTGAACCTTGGTATTCTAACTACTCATTATGCGAGAGTTGATTCAGGAGCTGTTCCAAGGATCTTAGGAGGTGCCGATGTGATGGCTCCCGGGATTATAGAGTGCAGTGATTTTAATAAAGATGACGTGGTTGGTGTGAGAGAGCCTGAGAAGAATCTTCACATACTAGTTGGCATGGCTCTCATGAGTTGTAGTGAGATTAAGAATCTGAGAAAAGGTAAGGCTATTAAGAGTATTCATTATGCTGGAGATAAGATATGGATGAGTTTAATTGAGGTTCTTAGAAGACTTATGTAGAGCTTGTTTTCTATAAATATGTTTTATCATGTTTAAGTAAGATCTTATAGGATAATGCTTATATAAAGCTGCTAAGGATATAGTTAATATGGATGAACATGATTTATAAGAAGATTAGAGATCCCGAAGAGGCTTTATGCTGTATTCCAGATGGATCTGTTGTAGCGGTTTCAGGTTTTAATCTTCTTACAACACCTGAATATCTTATATATGAACTCTACAAGCAGTATAGGAAGACAGGACATCCAAGAGATCTATTCATGATCTTCGAAACACTCCCAGCAGTTCCTGGAAGAGCTTTCGATAAGATAGCTGAGATAATGTACAAGGATAAGGATTTTGGATTTATAAGAGGAGTTCTCGCTCCATACCTAGGGTTCTCACCATGGCTTCAGAAGATAGTTGCAGAGAATCTTATTGAAGCATATGCATGGCCTATAGGTATTACAGCATATTGGTTTAGAGAGGTAGCCTCGGGAAGGCCGGGGCTTCTAACCAAGATTGGGCTTGGAACATTTCTAGATCCTAGAGATAGTATGGGTGCTTTAAATGAGATCTCTCTCGAGAGGAAGAGTTGTAAGGTTTCTATAGTGAGTATAGAGGGTGAGGAGTATCTATTCTACCAAGCTCCTAAACCGTATGTAGCTCTTATAAGAGGTTCTGTAGCTGATGAGATTGGAAATATATCTCTCTCTGATGAGGCTATCAAAGGATCTGTTCTCAACATAGCGCAGGCTACGAAAGCTTCACCTAGAAAAGGTATTGTAATAGCTCAGGTCAAGTGGATAACTAGACAAGGTCTTATAAATCCTAGAGAAGTTGACGTACCAGCTCCTCTAGTAGACCATGTTGTTGTAGCTCCTAGAGAGTATCACTGGCAGTCAGGCTCCTACGAATATGATCCCCGATTATGCTATAGAGTCATACCTCCTATAGATCTAAGAGAGATAGGTTCTTCAGAAATAGAGAGATTCTCAGAACATGAGCATATAATAGCTAGAAGAGCATTGATCGAGCTTGTGGAAACCGTGGCAAAACTTCAGAGACCTGTTCTAGTTAATCTAGGCATAGGAATCCCCGCATTAATATCATGGCTTGCAGCATACGAGGAGATATCAGACTACATAATATCAGTCATAGAATCAGGAGTCTGGGGTGGCGTGGCTCTGAGCGGTCAAGATTTCGGAGCTGCAATATCACCATTCGCTCTGACTACGATGCCTGACATGTTCTCGAATTTTGAGGGAGGTATAATAGATGTTGCGGCACTGGGATTTCTAGAAGTTGATAGAGAAGGTAATGTGAATCCTTCAATGCTTCCCGGAAGATTATATGGTCCAGGAGGATTTCCAGTGATCGCCGGAGGATCTCCTAAGACTTTATTCACAGGAGGTTTCACAGCTGGTGATAGGAAGATATACTATGATCCGAGAGATAGAAGACTTGTAATAGAGAAGGAGGGTAGCGTGATTAAATTTGTTGAAAGAGTTTATAAAGTATTCTTCAGCGGTAGATACGCTCTTAAATTCGGTCATGAGATCATGTACATAACTGAGAGAGCAGTGTTCAAGCTGACTCCGGAGGGTGTGTCTCTCGTAGAGGTAGCTCCAGGAGTAGATCTTGAGAAAGATATCTTATCTAAGATGAGATTCAAGCCGGTAATATCTAGAGAGCTTAGAGAGATGGATGAAAGAATATTCTTAAAAGGTAGGATGGGATTGAAAGAACAATTGATCCAAGCTCTTAAAAAATAGGATCGTAAGTTAAAAAGGTATCAGGCTACTTACTCTTCACACATCTGATAATCTGTTGCATTGTTTTTAATAATGCTGCAAACTCTGGACTTCTAATGATTCTGAGCATCTCCAGAAGACCCATACCTTTCTCAGGATAGTTCTTGAACTCCTTATAACCTGTTTCAACGCATTTAGGCATACGCTCGGCAAACTCATAGAGCATAGCCTGATTCATGTTGCTGAGCATGTACATGAGCATCATAGCATTACCTACTAAACTTATCACTTCTTTTCGAGATGTTGCATTGAAGATGAAATCACTATTCTCTTCAGCGGTTCTAGCTATATCGGTAAGCCCTAGTCTGTCTAGGCTTTCCACGAGTCTGATCAGATTCTCTATAGAATCGCTCTTCTCTATCAATAGCTCCAGAAGTCTTGCAAGTTTTTCAGCTTTCTCCTCTGGAATCCCTTCAATTCTCAGGCTAAGCTCTGCCATCCTGCCCACCTCATCCAAATAACTCTTTAAACCACATTCTCTCGAATGCTATCTTTAGAATCCTCATGATACTCATTCCTCCCAGCATGTAGCAGTCTGGATAAGCTGATTTTCCATCTATATAGCTTCCGAAGTCACAGAATGCTCCTGCTCCTAGAAAGCCTAGATCCATTACACAAATTCCTGTTCTATTATACTCTAAACCCATATAAACACCTTTGATTTCGTTAACAAGTCTTGTGGCAACATAATCCGCTTGGAAGTGTGCGAAGACTCCCGCCATACCGATCTTAAGTGTGGGAGCTATTATATCTCCTATGCCGTAGACCTCATCATACTTAGGATGTCTCAGACTTCTCTTATCCACACTCATGAATCCGCTCTCTTTATCAATAAGATCTGGGTTGTCAGCAACAGGTTTTGCAGGCTCGTGTGGAGGTACTAGTATCGCTAGATCGTATTTAAGCTTCTCACCATTAGCACCTGTAATAACCTTCCCCACAGGATCTACTTCCTCAACTCTCCACCTGCCTATAAACTGTATCTTATAGTCTTCCATGAACTTCTCAAATGAAGAGCTCATGAAAGGTCCGAAGGCTTCCATAGGCTTGCTCCAATCTGGGTGTAGTACTGTTATATCAGTCTTGTCAGAGAATCCTCTGATAGTAGCTAGGTATCTGATCATGAATGCTATCTCGATAGGTGCTGGAGGACATCTATAGGGAGTTCTAGTAGGACCTATCACGACTTTCCCTCCTCTAAATTCTGATAAAGCAGATCTAAGTTTCAGAGCATCACTGAGCTCCCATGCGTGGTGAGCTCCGTCTAATCCCTTGATCTTCTCAGGTTTTAAAACTGCGCCGAGACTTACTACTAGATAGTCGTACTCGTACTTGCTCTTGTCTGTGGTAACAGTCCTATTACCTAAATCTATCGATCTGATCTCTTCATTAGAGTATCTAACTCCTCTTTTCTCAAGAAGTGTAAGAGGTTTTCGAATATGATCAGGCTCTCTATAGCCTGTAGCAATCCAGAGATATGAAGGTCTGAACTCGTGATACAGGTTCTTATCTAGTACCGTGATAGAAACCTCACTCCCAAGTTTTTTCGCCAGTCGACTTGCAAGAACTGCTCCTCCAGCTCCTCCTCCTAGTATGAGGATCTTCTTCAAAATCTCCCTCTGTAGTTGAATTCTTAGGAGTTTAATAAATTATATTTATATTTTTGATTTAAATTATCATTTAATTAAACAAATATATTTTTAAGCTCTCGTACTCAGATAATCTGGTGAGCTATCTCATGGAATATAGAGAGCTTGGATGGACTGGAGAGAAGATATCTGTAGTAGGATTAGGTGCATGGCAGTTCAGCGATGCTTGGGGTGTTCTAGATTACGAGAATGCTAAGAAGATTATAGAAGCTTCATTCAGTTCAGGAGTTAATCTAATCGACACAGCAGCAGTCTATGGAAGAGGTAAGAGTGAGGAGTTCGTTGGAAGAGCTGTTAGAGAGCTTGGTATAAGAGACAAGGTTATAATAGCTACTAAGCTACCTGGAGAATTTATGAATGAATATGATGTATTCAAGGGCACTGAGAGATCTCTGGCAAGACTAGGTGTAGATGTTATAGATCTGATGCAAGTTCACTGGCCTCCTGCATGGCATAACTTCCCTACATGCGAGTATATGAGAGCTCTTGAAAGACTTGTTAAACTAGGTAAGATAAGATATATAGGTCTAAGTGATTTTCCAGTTGAATTAATTGAGTCTGCTAGACAATGTCTCAGTTCTATTGATATAGTAAGTATTCAGATCAGATATAATCTTGCTGAGAGATATGCAGAGAAAGAGCATATACCGTATGCAGAGAGAGAAGGTTTGACCGTTCTTGCATGGAGTCCTCTTGCTAAGGGAGCTCTCTCAGGTAAGTATGATCCTAAGAATCCTCCTACATTCTCTGACGTGAGATCGGGTGAGGCTGTGTTCCATCCTGAGAACCTGGCTAAGCTAGAGCCTTTGATCAATGCTGTGAGAGAGCTTTCTAAGAAGTATAATGCAACTCCTACACAGATCTCTTTGAGATGGCTGATCCAGTACAGCCCTGTGGTAGTTCCGATCCCAGGTGCTAAATCACCTGATCAAGCTAGAGAGAATGCTGGTGCGGGAAGTTTCTCGCTATCATTCGAAGATCTAGTGCTTCTAGACAGGATTAGTAGAGGTATAAGAATTAGCTATGTCACTTGGTAGAGTTTTAGAATGAACTTTTTAGAATATTGATAAGTATTTTCAGGTTCTCAGGTCTCATGGCGATTTTCATAAGATCTCTC
Organism: Sulfolobales archaeon; assembly: GCA_038881635.1. NCBI lineage: Archaea > Thermoproteati > Thermoproteota > Thermoprotei > Sulfolobales > Sulfolobales archaeon. Next base: position 109,374 of record JAVZPJ010000005.1, read on the forward strand.
TCTGATAGATCTCCTAGAGATATCTTGATTAGTATATCTTCAGGAGTTTTCATTAGAAATCTCTTTCTAGCTTGAGGACTTACCATAACCTCTAGATCGAGTATTTTCCTCTGGATCTCCATTGCTTTGAAAAGCTTGATTCTAGATAACTCCTCTCTATAACTCGTGCCTTTTATAATAGAGTTGTATAGAGCTATTGATGTAAATATAGAAGGTCTTATACCTTCACCAGTTGCGGGCATTACTGCTCCTATGCTCTCGCCAACATAGTATATATTTTTATCTTCAGCTAGACTCCAATCTATGCCTGATACGGTTACCAGAGCACCTTCTCTCTTAACTATCTCTGCCTTCTTGAGATCCTCTCTTGACATGATAACCTTCGAAAGAATCTTCTCTAGAAAATCTCTTGAAGCATATCCTCCAACACCTATTCTAGCTCTTCTAGCACCTTCTGGGAAGATCCATGCGTATCCTACGAGTTCTGAATTGAAGTAGAGCTCTGGGATCTCAGGATCTTCTATAGATCCTTCTAAATAGTATTGTATTGCGAGTATTCTATCAAGATTCTTCTTCTGAGTATAGAATCCTCCTGCATTGATCACTATATCAGATCTTATCTCTTCAGATCCTCTGATTATAATTCTTCTATCTTCAATAAATCTCACCGGGGTTTTTAGATGTACCTCAACTCCTTCAGCCATTCTCCTGAGAAGATCTCTCTTATCCACTATATAGCCTAGAACTCTCCTGCTAGAGCTTTCAAAAAGCTTCTCACCATCTATATACACTCTGTATCCTTTGAACTCCCATATGATACTATCATATATATCCTTATAGAAGATTGTCTTATTAAGATCCTCAGTATAAGGAAGACCCCAGCCACAGGGTTTCACAGCATAGTCAGACTGAGCTTCGAAAACTCTCACATTAAATCCTTTATCTGAGAGAAGTCTTGCTATTGCAAGTCCTGAAGGACCTGCACCTACTACTGAGACTTTCAACTAATTCACCTTCTATTCTTCTTATCCTATCCTAAAGCTATTTTAGTCTTGCTTTAAATCCTTTATTAGTGGTTTAATTGGAGGCTTTTAACAAGGCTATGGAGAGATTAGGCGTTAGAGTGGGAGATCTGATTAGATTTAAGAAAGATGGAATGATTTTAGAAGGTTATGTGATGCCTCCCTACGCATTTACAGATCCTGAGATCATTGTTTTAAAACTTAGGAACGGCTATAACGTGGGTTTTCTAGCTGATGAGATAAAAGATCTAGAGATTATAGGAAGAATAGATCAATCGAGAGAATCATTATCTATTGAAAAGATCAAGCAGAGAGAGGATCTTCCAAGAATTAAAGTTATAGGAACTGGAGGAACTATCGCATCATTTATCGAATACTCTACAGGAGCTGTGAGACCTTCAGCATCCGTAGAAGAACTCATAGAGAGCATACCTGAGGTGGCTGAGATAGCTTATATAGATAGCGAGACTCTCTTCAATATTCTCTCGGAGAATATGAAACCCGAGTACTGGGAGGAGATTGCTAGAAAGATTTATGAATCCATGAGAGAAGGCTTCAAAGGAGTTGTGGTCACGCATGGAACTGATACTATGAGTTTTACAGCATCAGCAATAGCATTCGCTATCCAGAACATGTCTGTTCCAGTTGTATTTGTAGGCTCTCAGAGAAGTAGTGATAGACCTAGCAGTGATGCAGCTCTTAACTTCATAGGTGCTCTAATTGTTGCATCAAGATCTCCTATAGCTGAATCTGTTATCGCTATGCATTCATCTTCATCAGATGATCTGATAGGAGTCTACAGAGGTGTTAAAACAAGGAAGATGCATACATCTAGAAGAGATGCTTTTAAGAGTATAAACGAGCCTCCTATAGCTCTGGTCAATCCCTACACGAAAGAAATCAGGATCACAGGAAGGATCTTGAGAGAGAGAGGTGATAGAGAACCTATTCTCATGAATGGTTTTGAGAAGAAAGTCTCTCTACTCTACAGCTACCCAGGTATAGACCCTGAGATAATAGATTTCCTAGTATCAAGAGGATATAGAGGTATTGTGATAGCTGGAACAGGTTTTGGACATGTTCCAGAATACTTGATTCCATCAATTAGAAGAGCTTCTCAGAATGGCGTAGCTATAGCTGTGACTTCTCAGACTTTATTCGGCAGAGTTAATCTCAAGGTTTACCAGACAGGGAGAGAGATGATCATGGCTGGTGTGATACCTTGCGAGGATATGCTACCTGAGGTGGCTTATGTGAAGCTCTCATGGATTCTAAGAAGAACAGATAATATGGAGGATGTAAGAAGGATAATGACTGCTAATATTGCTGGAGAGATTAACAGTAGGCATACTGAAGATCTTTTTATCAGGTGATTCTATGAGTTACAAGCTTGACTACAATGAGATCGGTCTTAGAGTTGGTCTGGAGATACATCAGCAGCTTGATACAGATACCAAGCTCTTCTGTTCATGCCCAACAAAACTTCTAGATGATCCTTACAAGAATAGCGTGGTTATAGAGAGAAGACTTAGAATTGGGAGGAGCGAGCTTGGAGAAGTAGATCCTGCAGCTTTATTCGAGTATAGAAGAGGAAGAGTATTCAGATACGTAGCTCCTAGGGAGAGTTCTTGTCTAGTTGAGCTTGATGAAGAACCTCCTCATGATGTTAATAGAGATGCTTTGGTCATCGCTCTAGCTATTTCAATGGCTTTGAATAGTTCTCCTGTTGATGAGATATACTTCATGAGGAAGATAGTTGTAGACGGCTCTAATACATCAGGTTTCCAAAGAACTGCTATAATATCTTTGGGAGGATTCATAGATACATCTAGAGGAAGAGTGAGGATTCAAACGATAGCTCTTGAAGAGGATTCAGCTAGGAAAATAGGTGAGGAAGAAGGTGTTATAATATACTCTCTAGACAGACTTGGGATCCCTCTTATAGAGATCTCAACAGCCCCAGATATAACAAGTCCTGAGATGGCTGAAGAAACCGCATACAAGATCGGGCTTTTGATGAGGCTTACCGGAAGAGTTAAGAGAGGTCTGGGGACTATAAGACAGGATCTTAATGTATCGATAAGAGGTGGGGCGAAGGTGGAGATTAAAGGTGTTCAAAGACTTGAACTTATATCTAGAGTAGTAGAGCTCGAAGCTTATAGACAGTACAGACTTTTACAGCTTAGAGAAGAGCTCCTCAGAAGATTTTCTAATCCTCCTAATATTTCGATTAAAGATCTTATAGATCTAACAGATCTCTTGAGAGATAACAGAGAGAAACTAGCTAGATTCCTTAGAGAAACTCTAGAGAGAGGAGGAGTTGCGTATGCTCTGCCTCTCAAAAACTTCAGAGGATTAATAGGATTCGAGATAGGTCCTAACAGAAGATTTGGGAGCGAGCTAGCAGATCATGCTAGAGCTTGGGGTGGTGTTGGAGGTATTATACATAGTGATGAGCTTCCTAGATACGGTATTGAAGGAGATCTTCTTGAGAAGATCTATAGATCTCTAAGTATAGATCCTGAGAAAGATGCTTTCATAATAATAGTTGATTCAAGAGATAAGGTTTTGAAAGCCTTCGATGCCGTAATTAAAAGAATCTATCAGGCTTTCTACGGTGTGCCTGAAGAGACTAGAGCTTCTAATGAGGATGGTACCACAAGGTATATGAGGCCACAGCCGGGTGCTGCTAGGATGTATCCTGAGACGGATATAATTCCTGTTAGAATAACACCAGATCTTATCAGAGAAGCTTCAAAACTTGTTCCAGAACCTCTCGAAGTCAAATTAGAGAGGTTTATCAGAGAACATGGGTTAAGCAAGGATCTCGCTGAGTCTCTGATAAGATCCAGGTATTTAGCTCTATATGAAGAGTTTGTAAGAGAGTTCAGTCCGAGGATCCCGCCTCAGATTATAGCGTCAACTCTAGTATCAACTCTTAAAGCTCTCGCCTCTGAAGGTCTGGATCTGAGCAGACTTGGTGAGGATGATCTTAGAGAGATTTTCAAAGCACTTTCGGAGGGTAGGTTCTCTAAAGAACTTATACCTGAGATTCTCAGAGTGAAGATAACTGAGGGAGGAGAGATCAACGATATATTGAGTAAGCTAGGTGTGTCTGTCATAGATGTTAGAGAGCTTGAGAAACTTATTGATGAGATCATATTGAAGAATAAAGATGATCTCATGAGGAGGAGAGATAAAGCTTTCAACATCGTGATGGGGAGAGTTATGAGTGTGGTAAGAGGAAGAATAGATGGTAAGATCGTTTCAGAGATTGTTAGAAGAAGATTGGAAGTCTTCCTAGAAAGGGATAACCCTAGATCTGCTTATAGAGATCCTCAACACTCGTAGGCTGTTTAAGACATTCATATTCTTTTAGAATGTTATAGACTTTGTTAACAACTTCAGAAACCTCCTCTTCACTCTTAGCACCTGTTATAACCATTTTCCCTGACGAGAATATCAGAAGCACTACTCTAGGCTCTTGCATTCTAAATATGAGTCCTGGAAACTGTTCTGGCTCGTACATTGAATTCTTAAGCATGTAGGCTGCTTTCTCTAGTATAACCTCTACTCCTAGATTTGCTGATGCTACTATGTTTTGTATCTGTATCTTAGGTTTCTCAATTATCGTTATACCTCCTTTAACAAAGCTCTTAAGAATCTTCTTAACAGCTCTAATCAGATCCTGTGTTCTCTTAGCTCCTGTGACAACCATCTTCCCAGACTTAAATATGAGAGCTGTGATCTTAGGATTGCTAAGTCTTAGAATAAGTCCTGGAAACTGATCCGGGTTATACTCTATATCAGGAATATTCTGCTCTAGAAGAGTTAGATCCAGTGTTTGATTTAGTATTACCGTGGCAACTATATTTTCAATTCTAACCTCAACACCTGACATGATTATTAACCCTATTTAAATAAATCCTTAAATAGCTTTTATATAGCCTTGTATATCGAGATCTTGAGGAGAAGAGTAGGAGAAACATTTAATTAAAAGATTCAAGTAGTGGAAGAGTTAAGAGAAAAATTCTCTCGCACCCTAGGAGGAGATCCTTCTACAAGGTGCTATATATAGCAAGACCATATATGAAGCTCACGGTTATATTTTTAAGCTTTTTTAGTGAATAGCTATAGTCTCGAGGTATGGTCATGGGAATTGCAAAAGATATATCTAAGAGATGGGAGGGTGGAGAATCTATAGGTGAAAAGTTTAGAAAGGCTTTCAGCAAGAAAGAGCCTGTGAAATACAGACTTCTGATGAGCAACTACAAGATTAAAGCTCTCGCATCTAGAATCGAGGTTCAGCTGGAGAGACTTAAGGAGAGAGATAGAGCTTTATTCGAGAGAGTTGTAGAAGCTATAATATCAAAGGATAATGCTAGGGCTACAATGCTTGCTAACGAGATCGCTGAGATTAGAAAGGCTGCTAAGCAGCTGGCAATGGTTCAGGTAGCCCTCGAGCAGATATCCATGAGAATCGAGACAGTAGTACTGCTTGGAGACACATTCGCAAGTCTAGCACCGGTGCTAGGTGTTGTAAGAGATCTCAGAGGACTTGTCAGAGGACTTATGCCAGAGTTCTCATATGAAATGTTAGAGCTTGAAGAGAGTTTGAGAGAGGTAGTACTTGAAACAGGCGAAGGACTTTCAGCACCATATGCCGAGACAGCCTATGCATCACCAGAAGCTAGAAAGATCCTTGAAGAAGCTAGGATTGTTGCAGAGCAGAGGATTAAAGAAAGCTTCCCAGCACTTCCTACAATACCCACAGCTCCAGAGACTGCGAAATCAGAGGCTCAGAGCTAGAATTTTTTTGATAAGATCCTTTTCAAGTCTTTCTAATCTTTTTTATTTCTCATTCTATCAGAATTCTAGATCTAAGGTTTTATACTGGTTAGAATATTATCTTTAGGTGTGATGCGTGAAAGAATATAGATATGAGAGTAGTGGAAGTGTATCTAGGCTTATTAGAAGAGCTGTGGAAGAGTATAACAGATATAGATCTCCTGAATCTATTGCAAGACTTGTGAGAATATCCGGAGATAGAGTTGAGATTATCTTCAGCGGGAGTTTCTGCGAGACATGCGGGATCAATGATTGGATAGATGATTTCAGGTATACTCTTAAGAGATTTAATATCGATGCAGTTCTAGAAAGAATCGAGGAAGTAGAAGAGTATAGTAGGAGAGGTGTGTTCAGAATAAATCTTCGGAGGAGTTTAAGAATCAAGTAAGTATCTCATGAGATCTACTAGTATATCCTGTATCTCAGTATAGCTACAGCGTCTCCGAATGTTTTCTTGATCCACATACCCTCTGGAAGTGTTTCACTTATATACACAACTTCAGAGCCTTTGGATAGAGCTAGCTTGCTGAGCTCCTCAGCTTTCTCAGATTCCTCCAAGATAATCAACTTCTCTACAGCACCCATGTTAAGTGCTTCTCTTATCTCGTTTAATCCGTAGAGAGCTAGTCCATCGTCTTTAGCTATATGGTATTTAAACTCCTCAAATGCCTTTAGAGATTCTATATACTTATGACCTTTTAACAGGTCTTTAGCCTTCTCAAGAAGTTCTCTAACACCTGCTTCTCCTTGGTAGGATACATCTATAGGTTCTCCTACAATCAATGATCTGAGTCTATAGTCTAGGTATTCTCCTCTTATGAAATCTATCTTAGAATATCCGGGTCCTCCTATTAACAATCCTTTAAGCTTCTTCTCTTCTAGAAGCGGTATGAACTCTCGAGAAGCTCTCTCAGCAACTTTCTTGTAGAATTCTTCAACCATCTGCTCTATGATTCTATCATATCTTCTCTGACTCTGACCACCCTTGCTATGTTTTCCAGGTATGTAGTCTTCTATCTCATCTAGTATTACAAATCCACTGGGTTTGAGAAGAGCTAGAGTTGCTTGATCTCTCTCTATTAGTATTATGCCGTAGACCTCTGATTCTTCGATCATTGGCTGGAGAAATTCTATGTGAAACCACTTATCCGTTCTGTAGAAGAATACAGGAACAGGATCAGGAGGTTCGAAGAGCATGTGAACTTGTTCTCCTGACTCTGGATCTACTCCTGCAAATATTACGAGACCGTTCTCAGGAATCTTAGGGATTCTTGTCAGATCATCTATAGCTATTTGAAGAGCTGTCTGTACAGAGTCTCTGGTTCTCTTAAGTTTTATGTTTCCTGCTATAGAGTATTCTCTCCTCAACAGATCAAGAACATCGGCTACAGGTCTTCCAGGAGGTATGTAGAGACTCAGAAGAATTGTTGCCGGAGCCTCCCATTTCTTAAGATATTCTAAGATCTTTTTGAGATCCCTTCGATCCACTCTATACTCGCTAAATTATGCCCACCATTATACTTCTCTCTCTCATATCCTAAATTTTTTAGGTACTCTACTTCTAGCTCTCTATAAGTCTGATCATGTGCTCTCCATCTATGTAAGCGTATCCTTCGTTGATCAATGTTTCTATTAATATCTTCTCCTTAGCGCTCATGCTATTAAGTTTCTCAACATTTATAGGCATCTGAGAGATCACAAGATCATATAGATCTCTGCTTACCACGAATTTACCAACTATAACTGCAGCACCTGATTCTATATATCTATCTAGAGTTCCCAGACCTTCTGATGCATATCTTCTAGCCTCGCTTATGCTGAGTATCTTTTCTGTCATCAGTCTACTTAGAAGAGGATCTGAAATACTTTTCCTAGTATTTGTTCTAAGGATCTCCTGAATAGATCTTAGCATCAGTCTAAGTTCTCCTACTTCTCTCTCTAGTCTTCCCACGACATCCATCAGATCCTGGAAGCTTTTCTCAAGCTCTGAAACTCTATCTCTCAGATCACTGAAGCTTCTCAGAAGATCTTCTCGAAGAACAACTGTTCCAAGGATCTCGGTATTCGAAGCATCACTACTACTTATAGAAGAAGTAGTTCTAGCAGTGTAGCCCTTGCTAGTTCTAACGACAAGACCCCTCTCTCTAAGTCTATAAAGTGCTATCCTCACAGATGTAAGACTAAATCCCAGACCTTCTGCTATCTCACGAGGCTTTGAATAGGGTTTTCTCTTCAGATAATCAAGTACAGCTCTATCAACCGGGTTTAGACTCATTATCTCCTCAATATATTTCTCATATTTAAAAGATATAAACAGAGCTTAGGACTTCCTCTTCCTGGGATGGATGAAATCTTTAGGAGCTCTCTGGAAAGGCTCTAGATACTTTCTGAGAACCTTTGGAATCTCAACTGTTCCATCTTCGTTCTGGTTATTCTCTAGTATTGCTGTTATAGTTCTCGTACTTGCTATAGCTGTTGAATTGAGAGTATGAACAAAACCTTTAACTCTTCCTCTTCTTCTCACGAATCTAATCTTAAGCCTATAACTCTGCCAGTCAAGATCATTGCTAGAACTAACCATCTCTCTAAACTTAGCTTGAGCAGGCATCCAAACCTCTATATCGTATTTCTTAGCTGCCGGAGCTCCCAGCTCTCCTGAAGCTATATTTACAACTCTGTGAGGAAGCTCTAGACCTTGGAATAGTTCTTCAGCATTTCTAGTAATCTCTTCATGAAGCTCCCAACTCTGTTCTGGGAGTGAGAATATGAATTGCTCCACTTTATGGAACTGATGAACTCTGAATATACCCTTCAGATCTCTATTACCAGCTCCAGCTTCTCTTCTGAAGCAAGGACTTATGCCAACGTATTTTAGAGGCAGTCTTTCTTCATCAATCTCTTCATTACTATGTAGTGCTGCTATAGAGTGTTCTGCGGTACCTATGAGAACAAGATCCTCTCCTTCGATCTTGTATATAGCATCTCTTATCGTATCATAGTCTGTAACAGATCTCATGACCTCTTCTCTCAGCATGTAGGGAGGTATTACAAGTGTGTAGCCTTTCTGAGTCATGAAATCTATAGCATACCATAGGAGAGCCATGTCAAGCCATACGAGATCATCGAATAGATAGTAGAATCGTGATGCTGCAACCTCTGAAGCTTTCTCAGTATTCCCCAGACCTAGAACGTGTTCGAGCATGTCAGCATGTCCCACAGGCTTCCAATCTATGATCCTGTAACTCATCTCAACACCTTTACCTCTAGTCTCTGAGAGAAATGTCTCAAGATCCTCTTTATAAACCTTGGCAACACCCCATACTCTAACAGGTTTATTAGAGTTTTCATCGCCTATAGGAACCGAGTCGTGAACTATGTTAGGTAGCTGAAGTAGTATTCTCTCTCGCGAGTTCTCAAGTTCTTTTAACTTCTCCTCTGCTTTGTCTATCTCTATAAGAAGTTCTTTAGCTTGTTTTATAAGCTCTTCTCTTCTAGCAGGATCTTTTTCAGAACCTATCTGTTGACTTATAATATTATGCCTGTGCCTGAGTTCTTCAACTTCTCTTAGAACTTTTCTCCACTCAACATCTATTCTATATGCTTCATCTACTAGAGAGGGGTTTAGAAGTCTTCTTCTAATGTGCTCCTTAAGCTCTTCAGGGTTCTTCCTAAGCATCTCTAGAATCGTCCAGCTCATTATTGGTACCTGGATAATTTAGTTAGAGAATCAGATATTAAAAGCTACTCTCAAGCCTTAGGATCCTGAGACCCGCTTTCTCCAGATCTCTTCTTCCACTGCTCTACAATATCATACCCATAGATCTCTATAAACATTGCACGTCCTTTCTCAGTCATCTTCAGAGGAGTCCAGGGAGGTTCGAATACTACGTCTATATTTATATCTTTAACCTCGGGCAGTTCTGATCTAAGTATCTCGTAAACTTGATATGGTAGTGAGTTTGCTACAGGACATCCTAGCGCGGTTAGGGTCATCGTGATATTTACAACGCCATCATCGCTTACATTTATATCGTAGATCAGTCCTAGATTGTATATGTCTATAGGTATCTCAGGATCATATATTGTCTCAAGGATCTTTAGTATCTTCTTTTTTATATCTTCTTTATCAATAGCAGAACTGCTCAATTCAGACCCTTCATTAGATTATATTCGTAGCAAGGTAAATAAGTGAGGTCTGGTATATAATTTTAAAAATTTTAAGAGATAGAGTATCTATAAGCTATGAATCCTATGAATATTTGGAGGCTACTATACCATGGAGTCTGAACTTGATCTTATTAGAAGAATAGTTAGAGAGTATAGCGAGAAAAGAATCAGAGATATTGCTTCCGTAATAGATAAGGAGAATAGATATCCTAGAGAGATAATCAGAGAACTAGGATTTCAAGGACTTCTAGCACCAAACATACCTCCAGAAATGGGAGGAGGTGGTCTAGGTCTCAAGGGAGCATGTGTAGTTCTAGAAGAGCTTGCAAGATACAGCGGTAGTATATCTCTCATAGTAGAAGTTCAAGGGATTCTGGTATCTCATATTCTTCAGAAGTATGGGAGTAGACGTGTGAGAGAAGAGATACTTCCGAAGATAGCTAGTGGAGAGTATATTGCTTCATTCGCTCTTTCAGAACCTTGTTGTGGTAGTGATGCAGCTGCTATAGAGAGTAGAGCTGAGAGGATCGGCGGTGAATGGGTTATTAAAGGTGTTAAAACATGGATTACGCAAGGTCTCTACGCTGATTATTTTATAGTGTTCGCCAGAACAGGTCCTCGAGAGGAGAGGCATAGGAATATAGCGGCATTTCTAGTTAGGAGGAGTGAGTGTACTAAGACATCTCCTATAGAGGTTATGGGTTTCAGAGGTACTGGAACTGCTGAGATTATTCTAGAAGGATGTCATGCCGATGATGATAGTGTTCTAGCAGGTTCTGGCTCGGGTTTTAAAGCTGCTATGGATGCTCTCAATGTTGGTAGGATTGCTATAAGTTCTATAGGACTTGGTCTTGCTGAAGAATCTCTTGATGAAGCTTACAGATTTCTTAGAAGTAGAAGAGCTTTTGATAGAGAGATTATAGAATTCCAGTATATTCAATTCCTTCTATCGGATCTATATACTCTAGTTGAAACCAGCAGATCTCTGGTTTATAAAGCTGCTGAAGAATATGATTCGAACCCCTCATCTGATAAGATACCTCTTCTCGCGGCAGTGACTAAGAATTTTGTAGCACCTATCTCAGTTCATGTAGTAGGAGAAGCTCTAAGACTTCTCGGAGGATATGGATATAGTAGGGAGAGTTCTGTAGAGAGAATGTATAGAGATGTGAAACTTCTCGAAATAGGTGAGGGGACTAATGAAGTTCAGAAGCTAGTGATCTCGAGATATATATTGAGAGATGGTTTTAAAAGACTTTTCAACTAGTCTTCTCAAGATCTTGTAGATTCTCTCTGAAAGCTCGGAATAGAATCTTCTTATATGATCTATTTCAGAGTACATTACGTATATAAGTAGAACGAATAGTATATCGAATAAAGGTGATATCTGAGCCATATAAAAGCTGTACTCAGATCTATTTCCGGCGATCCATATGAGAACATATCCAAACCATGTTCCGTAGGTGAGAATTATTAGACTGCTTATAGCTCTATATCTATTCATAAAAGGTAGAAGAAACGCTGATAAGATTATGACGCTTAAATATATTATGATATTCCCTCTAGCAGGAGTGTCGGGATTTACCGTCAGATAGAATGGATTCACTCCTAAAAACCATTCCCAAGGAGCTGATATAGGAGGTCCTTCTCCAGGTCTTGTCTTTGTTGAGAGATGCCATGAAATAGCTCCTTCAATGCTGTTCTTCCACCACCCTTCATAGCCGAATAATGCTATTATAGGTATGTTGATGAGTATGAAGACTAGAATAGGTATGATTATAGAGCTTTGGACTGCTTTTCTAAAACCCTTGGTTATTGAGAGAAGAAGTGCTGGTAGTGAGAGGAAGAAGCCGCTCATCTTAGATGCTCCTGCGAGACCTATCAAGACTCCTCCTATCTCGTAGCGTTCTAAAGCTATGAGGAATGCCGCTAATAGTGTGAAGAATGAGACATAGGGTTCGAGCATTGCCACTCCATCCATGTATATGTTCAAGGGATCCATTAGAAGAGCGAGAGAGCCGAGAACTCCGAAGAGAGGATCTCTTGTAAGCCTATAGACTATATATCCTGCTAAGAAGACTTTTAAAAAACCTAGTATGAGAGATGGAAGTCTCCAGAAGAAGGGTTGGTCGCCTAAGAGATACATTGAAATCATTATAAAATACTTGCCGAGAGGAGGATGTTCTAGGTTGTAGTATGTATCTATAGAAGAAGCATCACCATAGATATAGCCTAGCCTAGTATACTTGACCTCAGGAAGCATGTTCACATCTTCTATACATGAGATATTATTAGAAGAAACATACACAGCCTTAATCTTAGAAAGAGTTGAGAGAATAGAAATACATGGAAGTTTTTCTCTCAGCATACTAGTAAAATCCTGAAGATCAGCTTCAGGTCTTATGAATATGGTAGCAGTATAAGGAGGATAAACTCTGGGAGAGAGATTTAAGAGATAGAGCAGATTTCTCGCAGAATCAACATACCAGATCTCATCAGATATATAAGAATCATAGAAAGGTGTTCTATAGTAGTAGATGAAAGAAAGAAAAGCGTAGAGAAAAGCTATGAGAAATAAGATTCCGAAGATTCTTCGCGACATCCTCTCAGACACACTTACACACACCTTTATAATTCTCTCCTAATACTCGCATCATAGTATACCTAGAAAGCTTAAAAACCCCTCATACTTCAACATCTCTCAGCTTGCTAACACATCCTGATCATATGGAGAGCTCCTATGCAGATTAGTATGCCTAATATCAAGATATCTTCATATCTTTCAGAGCTCACAGTCTATGGCGGATCATGTTCTCCGATCTCCTCCTTAATCTGAATAGCTAGGATTTCGAGTTGTAAGCGTGAGATCATAAGATCACTCTCTTATTGGAGGAGCTATTGCTATCTATCCTATTCTCTCTCACGCGTTGCAATTCTCTTGCTATCATGATCGAGTCATGCTCGCTAGCTAGATCAGATATCTCGCCACCTTCTTACATGCTTAATTCTAAGCTATGATTCTTGAGATGATTAAATATCTATCTACTCGGTAGTCTTACTCTCGTCACTTTCCTAGACGCCCATCTGTATCTTCTAATTCTGCTCGACCTTCCATATCCACATGCTGCGCAGTATCCTTTTGATACGTTAAATGCTACTCTTCCACATCTTCTGCATTTTATATGGGTTACTTTATTAGATCTCTTTCCCATTGAAGGAGTTCCTTTGGTGATATCCCATCACCTCTAGTCTCCTGGTGATATTAGAACCACGTTCTCTCCTCTTACTATTACTGTGCCTAGTTTTCTAGAACTTCCATCATCTCTAACTTCTTCTGCATCGTCTAGAACTATATTAAGATGTATATCAAAGCTTCTAAGTCTTCCTCTAATACTTCTCTCGCCTCTTAGTTTTATCAGGACTACCTTTCCTATAGCTTCGTTAAGCAGTCTTGCCGCAGCTTCGCTCAATAGACTCCCTCCAAGCTCCCTGATTATTCATCTATTGTGATATTTAAGGATTTCAGGGTTTATTAGATGAAGCACTATCTTCAAACAGTATCCAGGCAAGAATCTTCATCGTATATGTAGAAATTGAAATATTTTTTCTTGCTCGAATGATTATCAGGTGCTGGGGAATTCTTTATAAGCTGTGGAATAGAATCCTAGTTGGTCGGTAAGCTTATGAATCGAAAATCGGAGACACCTATCACCGAGGTGCTGGGATTAAGAAGATCAAATTCTTCAACTCGTGTGGTAACCATTAAATTAGATGAGGAATTGCTTCAAAAGATTGATATCACATGGCAGAGACTTGGGTATAGTAGCAGAAGTAATTTTCTTAAGGATGCTGTACAGCTTTATCTGAGAATGATATCTTTAATAGAGAGCTCCACACCTATTACATATGATCCTAGGATTCAGAGCATGTCTGAATTCATAGAAAAACTGCTAAAGAGATGTGTTTCGTACTCGAGAGAGTAAATCACTAGATCTAGGATATATTCATCATAACTCGGTATTTATAAGGTAATACCCTGAGAATACGTTCTACAACTGCAAACCCCGAGGATTCATATGCCTCTCTATTTTTAGGATGAATGTATACAGAACATGATTATTAGAGAGTATGGTATCAAATAGCATATCAGAGGTTTTAGAATACCTGGTTCTAAAGATGATGGCTGGAAGACCTGAGATATTAAAAGCATTGATAGAGTATGTAGAAGGGAATCTATCGCCAGCTGCAGCACCTCAGATTTATAATGTTTCAAAACACCAGCTCAGAGGCTTCATCCAGAGAATATATGATAAGGCTAATAACAGACCTCTTGCAAATCTCCTTATAAAACTAGCAGTGCCTATAATACTAGAGAAGACGAGGATCTATATAGATAGAAGCCAGAGACCTGAGGAGTGTATGGTGTGTGGTAGGAAGCTGTATAATGTGTTTCCAGAGGATCATATTAAGAAACATCATAAGGATCTTATAGAGTATGAGAAGCAGAAGATCCTAGCAGAACTTAGAAGAATCATAAGAGAGAAAACCGAGGGTTTAGATAAGAAAGAAGCTAAAACCGAAGGTCTTACTCTTCAAGATAGTGAAGAGATCAGATCTACAACGCCGTAGAAGCCGTCTTATAGTTATGGGAAAAGTCTCTCGGGGTCTCTGGGTAGAAGTCTTGCTTCTCTTATATTATCAAGACCTAGAAGCTGCATGACAACTCTCTCAAGACCTATGCCAGCACCTCCATGTGGTGGTGCTCCGTATTTGAAGAATTCTAGATAGAACCAGAAGTTGTCTGGGTTCAAACCCTTCTCCTTAAGCTGGTTGAGAAGAACTTCATACCTATGTTCTCTCTGACTTCCTGTAGCTACTTCAAGACCTCTGAAGAGGAGATCGAAGCCGTACGTATAGTTAGGATCATCATTTCTTCTCATTGTGTAGAAAGGTCTTGCCTTCCAAGGATAGTCTGTTACAAATATAAAATCTGAGTTATATCTATCCAGAGAGTATCTCCATACAGCTTTCTCACCCTCAGCATCTAATTCCTCGCCTGGCTGGATCTTCTTTCCATAATTCTCGAGAATCTTATATAGATCTCTTAGAGAAACTCTTGGAAAAGATCCTGGGGTCAGAGGTTTTTCAATCTTAAATTCTTTGAAAGCCTGCCTTCCTATGCTACTCTCGCTAATATCTTCTACCACATGTTTAAAAGCTTTCTCGGCGACATCCATCACATCATTATAATCTCTTATAAAGCCTACTTCATAGTCTATAGAATGATATTCTGTAAGATGTCTTACAGTATGATGCTTCTCAGCTCTGAACACAGGACCTATCTCAAAAACTTTTTCAAAACCCGCTATCACGCCCATCTGCTTATAGAATTGAGGAGATTGTGCTAGGAAGGCGTGTTTATCGAAATATAGTATGGGAAACACTTCTGCACCTCCTTCAGTAGCTCCTCCAACGATTCTTGGAGTGAAGATCTCTATGAAGCCTTCTGATACAAAGAACTCTCTGAATGACATCGCCACGGCAGCTTCAACTCTGAATATAAGATTGATCTTTGGATTTCTAGCATCAAGCCATCTCCATCTAAGCCTCGTAGAAAGATCTGATGAAATACTGTTCTCAACCTCGATAGGAGGAGGTTCGACTACTTTAGATAGGATCTCGATATTCTCAGCTATTATCTCACCTCCTCCAGGAGCTTGAGAGTTCTTCCTAAACACGCCACTGATCTTTACAACATCTTCTCTGCTGAGCTTCTCAATTATTCTGAGAACTTCTTCAGAGACACTGCCTTTCTTAGCTACAGCCTGTATAAAGCCTTCTCTATCTCTTATCAGGATAAATTTAACTCCTCCTAGATCTCTTACTCTTGAAACCCATCCATAGATCTCATATCTCTCGCCGTCTACACCTCTCTCCAGTATATCTCTTGTGAAGTGTTTTTTCAAGTTATCTAGCCCTCTAAATCTTTGTTATCTAGATTTTTATCTGTAGCACGAGCATTTATAGATGGAGTATGCGAGCATGAGGGATGAGAGGGATCTAACAGTTCTACTTCTTGCAGGCGGTAGATCTGAGAAACTTGAGAAACTTAGTGGAGGTGTTCAGAAGACTTTTATCGAGATTCTTGGAAGACCTATTATAGAGCATGTGATAAATGGCTTGAAAGATTCTATACAGAGTAGAATTAGAAGGATAATACTGGTCTCAGATAGAAGAGATCTAGCTGAGCCTCTTGCATCTAGATATAATGATTCAAGGGTTGTATTCGTTGAACAGCGAGAACACGGGGTTTCAGGAGCTTATAGAGCAGGCTTCGATCTTGTTGATGAGAGAGATAGAATAGTTCTTGTGGTGTATGGAGATATAGTAGCTGATAAGAATGTATACAGCTCTATCCTCTTAGCTGGTGAGGATTATCTTGTGAAAGATGATTTTGGCGGGATCTTCTTAGGAGTTGCTGAGAAACCTAGGAAAAATCACTGGCTTATGGATGTTGATGAGAGTGGTATTGTAAGAGAGATCATGCCATCTACTATTAGAGGTTATGGATATATTGCTGGAGGGATCTACCTGGTTAGAAATTCTTTCTCGAGATATTTAAGAGATCATAGTGATATAGCCTCAGCTTTCAGAGAGTATGTGAAAGATTTCAAAGTAAGAATCCTTCCGTGGGGGCATTATTGGGTAGACATAGGAAGTCCATGGGATCTCCTTGAAGCTAGTTATAGAATTCTAAGTACTTTGAGAAGTAGTAGTATTAGTAGGAGTAGTAGGATATCGCCTCATGCAGTTATTGAAGGACCTGTGATCATAGATGAAGAAGCTGAAATAGATCATAATGTTATCATTAGAGGTCCTGCTTATATAGGTAGAAGAGCTTTCATAGGAGCATATTCTTTTATTAGAAGCTATTCCTCTATAGAGAGAAATGTTTTCATATCCTCCTACTCGGAGATCAATAGATCTGTTATTCTACCGGAGGCTACTATAGGGAGAGGATGCTATATAGGATACTCAGTAATCGGGTTCGGAAGTGTTGTGGAACCTAGTGTGATTACTAAGAATATACTTCAGCAGAGAGTTGAAGAAGCTATGAGAATAGTATCAAGAGGTAGAGAATATAGTAAGCTTGGTAGCATTATCTACTCAAAAGCTAGAGTATACGCTGGAAGAATCCTGGAAGCAGGAGAAGAAGTTGAGATCGATTAGAAAAAAACTATCTTTTTTCGATAGGTATGTACTCCTTATCAAGTTCTCCCACGTAGAGGTCTAGAGGTCTTATAAGTCTGTTATCTCTAACATACTCCATAGCCTTAGCAGTCCATCCCACTATTCTTGATGCTGCAAATATCGTTGTGAAGAACTCGGGTGGTATTCCTAGAGCTGTGTAAGCTATCGGAGTATAGTAGTCTATATTCGGCTGTATATCCATTCTCCCTTTCTCAGCAAACTCTTTTAAGGCTACATCTTCGAGTTTGACTGCTATCTCGTAGAGAAGTCTAGGTTCTCCACCATATGTTTTAGCTATTTCTCCATCAAGTTCCTTCATAATCCTAGCCCTAGGATCATAGGTTTTATAAACTCTGTGTCCCATACCCATAATTCTTCTCTTGGTTGCAAGAGCTTTCTGAACCCACTCCTCAACTCTTTCAGGGCTTCCTATCTCTTTAAACTGATAATATGCAGCCTCAGCAGCTCCTCCGTGGAGAGGTCCTTTGAGTGTTGATATTCCTGATACTACTGCTGAGTATATGTCTGAGAGTGTTGAGATCGTGACCAGTGATGCGAATGCTGATGCGTTCATGCCGTGTTCTGCGTGTAGTATAAATATAACATCCAGGATCTTTGTCTCGAATTGTGTAGGTTTCTTACCATGGATCATGTATAGGAAGTTCTCAACATGAGAAAGATCTTTTCTCGGAGGTATGAAATCAAGACCTCTAGAGAATCTATACATTGCTGCAATGATAGTAGGAGCTTTAGCAAGTATTCTGATGGACTTCCTCATATTAGACTCAGGTGTGTTGATAGAAACCTCAGGATCATATGCGGCGAGATATGATATAGCTGTTCTGAGAATATCCATTGGATGCGCCTTTAAAGCTATCATCTTCTTTATAACTTGAAGAACATCTTCGGGGATGTCTCTAGCTTCAGCCATGAAAGCTTTGAAGAGATCTAGCTCATCTTTCTTCGGGAGTCTCAGGTAGTAGAGTAGGAATGCTGTCTCCTCATATGTTGAGTTTTTAGCGAGAGCTTCTATAGGATATCCTGCGTAGTAAAGTCTTGATTTGAGACCGTCTATAAAGCTTAGTCTGGTCTCGGTAACATAGATTCCTTCAAGACCTTTAAAAACCTTAGGCTTTTCACTCTCTCCACTCAAACAAGTTCACCAAATATTGTTATTTTCTTAGAAAGTTAATAACTTTCAATTTAGGTTATAATCTATCTTAAGAATCAATATTATATTCTTATAAGAAGCAGACTATTTATATGGTTTTGAATGCGAATAAACATTGATTAATCTGAAGATCTCAAGAAGGAAATAGATGCATGAGATATCACGCTCCTCTAGAATATCTTCTCAACCCCCATACAAGCTCAGAACTTATAATATAGTTGGTGATGAAGCCTAGGATAATGCCTACTAGATTAGCTATTATATAGTATATGAATAGTGAGAGAATATTAAATACAGTGAAGATCACAATGTTTCCAACGGCTACCGCCATATGATATCCTAGAAGTCTTTTCATCCAGCTTCCTCTTCTATCTCTAGAGAATGTCCAGAGATCGTTTAATATGAAGTTTGATACTGTAGAGATCTCTATAGCTACTAGAGATGCTATAGGTCTGCTGAAGCCGTTTTCAACCATTACATATAGCACGCCAGTGTTAACTATAACTCCTGAAGATCCTACTACAATGAATTTCAGGATTCTATACTCGCTAAGTCTGAGAACTTGTGCTAGAAAGTCTATGACATCTCTAAAGCTCAGCTTGCTCCTCCCTCTACCTCTTCTCTTGAACACGTAGGGATGCTCGTAGATCCTTTTCACATCTCCTTTTACTATGATCTCTAGAAGCACTTTCATTCCATCTCCTACGAGTCTCTCAGGATCCACGGAGTCTCTTCTGAATAAGAAGAATCCCGACATAGGATCTCTGATTCTCCTCACATGAGGAATAAGTATTCTAGCAATATATGACGCAACTAGAGATATTATCTTTCTATGAGTACTCCAAC
This sequence comes from Sulfolobales archaeon, assembly GCA_038881635.1. Classification (NCBI taxonomy): domain Archaea; kingdom Thermoproteati; phylum Thermoproteota; class Thermoprotei; order Sulfolobales; species Sulfolobales archaeon. The sequence continues at coordinate 128,679 of JAVZPJ010000005.1, forward strand.
CCTCAATACCTCCTCCTCTCACATATCTAGAGGCTATTACGAGATCGTAGTCTTGTTTTAAAGCTTTCTCAAGCATTCTACTAAGTTCTTCTGGAGGATGCTGTAGGTCTGCATCCATAACAGCTATATACTTTCCTTCTGAGAATCTTATGCCTGTAACAATGGCAGTACCCAGACCTTTTTTATATCTTCTAACGATGACCCTACCTCTTAAACCCATGTTCCTCATGAGAGTAAGAGCTTTAGCCCATGTCTTGTCGGGGGAGTTATCATCTACTATCACTATTTCATAAGAATCTTCTAGATCTGAACTTAGAGAACTCTGGATTCTTCTCAGAAGCTCTTCTATGTTCTCAGATTCATTATAGGTAGGTATTACTATGCTTAGAAAAGGCTTCTCAAGATCTTTGGAACCTACTTCATATAATTCCATATCATGCTCGAATACGATCATGATCGCCACCGGAGAATGAAGATCGGGTGGACATGAGATCTTTATCAGGATTTTTAAGAATCTGACGAATCCTTTCTATCCTGCTATCTTCCAAGGCTTTTCCACTCCTTTATAAGATCGATCTTATCTATAGCTTGTATCATGCTACCACAGCTTTGTACTGTATAGAGTTCTTTGGAATCACTATATATAGGGTTTCACTTTATGCTTCTCCCAAGATCCTCTTTAGAATAGGATATGCTTCTAAAGCTCTCTCATAGACTATTATAGTGTAGAACTGTTCTACGATACCTATAGCGAGTAGTATTCCAACACCGGTTCCATAGGTCATGAAGATGTCTGCTACGATTACTATTGCAACTACGATGAGAGAGCTTAATATAGTGAGAGGGTATATGTATCTAGCTAGCATGGCTTCAAGTATCTTAGGATTTCTTCTGAGACCAGGTATTTCAAGTCCTGACTGTATAAGTCTTTCAGCCTGACCTGAGGGGTTTAAACCTGCTACCTCTATCCACATAAGCCCGAATAATACTGCTAATACTGTGAATATTATCACGTGTATCATAACCCTTCCAGGATCTTGGAAAAGCTCGTAGAAGCCTGATATAGGTCTAAGATAATACATAAGCCATCCCAGAGCGTTTGCTATAGTTGGATTTCCAGAGGCTATGCTGTAGAATATGAATAGATCGCTGTAGAGTATTGATATCAGTAGAACTGGGAGGTTTGTTACGTAGAGGAATTGTAGTGGAACTCTGGTTCTCACACCTCTAAGCCTTTGCATGGTTACTGGTATGTAGACTTTCATTCTCTGAAGATATATTAGTAAGAACATTACAACTATAAGAGCTATCAAGCCTATTAGATTGGGAAGATACATTGTTCCTGAAGCTCTGATCATTATATTATCTATGGAGAGATCTCCATTGTGAGATGCCCAGATGAGATATGGTATGAATCCAAAAGGTTGTGAATCCGATGTTGACACTGGTAGTGGAGAGAAGAGCCTGTTAATAACATCTCTGGCAACACCTGCTAGGATGAATAATGATATTCCACTTCCAATACCCCAGCCCATTTGAAGAGATTCGTCGAGAAGCATTATGAGATATGTTGCGAATACTAGTTGAAACCATACTAGAAATCTGATCCAGAAGCTTGCGGAAACATCGAAAACAGGATTAGGTCCTGTGAGAGTCCAGAAGTTAGATCCTACTATTACAAAGCCTCCGGCCTCGACACCTGCTATTATGAGTGCTAGTGTCTTCTGGGAGAGAGTGAATTTTCTCCTCTCCTCAGCTTTTGAAAGATCTAGGGTGAGAAGTTTGGAGCCTACGAGTATCTGCATTATAAGACCTGCGGTCACTATAGGACCTATACCAAGCTGAGCTAGTGTTCCTCCTGACATTGCGAATACTATCTGAACTATCTGAGGAAGATTTCCTAAGAGTCTTGGAGCATGTTCTATACCGTATAATGGTATTGCAGACATGAAGAGGTAGAGTATGAGAGCTATACCTGTGTATACAAGTCTAATACCTAGAGTGGGTTTTATCTTAACCCTCTCAACTCCTGGAAGTTTCTCACCTATTCTAGCTAGAAATCCTAGTACGTCAGGCATTTGAACACCTCTCGAAGTATAGTCATACCTTTATTCTCCTAAGACATAATATCTACGAATACTATATAAGTCTGATTACTCTGAAAACCCTTGTAATAGAAGATCTAGTGGTATTCTCCAGGTTTCGTCTCGAAGTCTTCTATAGAAACTCCTATATCTTGATTGGGTGCTATCTCTCCTCTCTCTCTCATAACTTGTCTTGTGAGAAGATAGTATAGAAGAGCTAGAGATTTCCTACCCTTATTATTTCCTGGGATCACGAGATCTATTCCACTCAGTTTTGCATCAGTGCTTGCGAACGCGACTATGGGGATTCCTACTTCTATAGCTTCTGTAAGTGCTTGAGTATCGATCCTGGGATCTGATATGACCACGATCTCAGGCTCTATATATGTTGAGAGGTATGGGTTTGTGAATGTTCCAGGAATAAATCTGCCTAGAACCGCTCTACCTCTGATCATCTTAGCAAACATTTCAACAGGTTTGAAACTATACTGTCTACCTCCTACAGCTACTACCCCCTGAGGATCATATCTTGCTATGAATTTTCCGGCGAGTCTGATCCTTTCATCGATCTTTCTCACATCAAAAATATAAAGCCCGTCACTTCTAACTCTGAATACGAATCTCTCGAGATACTTATTAGCTGTGTAGGTTCCTATATGAACTCCTGCAGAGAGGTAGACCTCTACTGGGACTAGAAGTTCTGCAGCAGCGTATCTGGCAACCATTGTACTTTCTTGTTTAACTTCTTCAGAGCCTTCGTAGTCGTAAGAGCTCATATATTGTCACCCAAGTCTTCTGTAGTATGCTATCTCATATATTAGAGGAACGTGAGATAGGAGTATTCTTCTACAACAGTATCTTCTTACTCCTAGCTCATCTAATACCTTCTTAGGATCCTCACCAGCTTCTACTCTTCTCTTAAATTCATCCCAGTGTCTTGCTATAGGATATCCACAGGTGTAGCATCTCACGGGAATTATCATTCTAATCACCTATAAGACTTCTGTCTGAATCTTCTTGCTGAATATCTCATCCATTTCTCAGGTTCTGTTTGTCTGGGATCTCCTGCTAGCATTGATCTATCATATTCTATGTAGAGAGATCTTATGAGAGATTCATCTTCGAAGTATCTTAGAATACCTCTTGCAACAGCCATTCTAACAGCCTTAGCTTGAGAGACATATCCTCCTCCGCTTACGGAGACATCTATATCTATAAGAGATCTGAGTTTCTCACCTATTAAGAGAACAGGTTCCATCATTATCAGTTTGGTCATCTCATTAGGCCATACCTCTATGGGAATCCCGTTAACCCTGTATCTTCCATTGCCTTTCCTGATAACCGCTCGAGCTATTGATGTCTTTCTAGAACCAGATGATATCACTATCTTAGGACTCTCTTGAGAGCTCATCGGTTAGCTCACCCATCCGAGAGCTCTAGCGATCTCAGCTACTGAAACAACTTCATACTTGAGTTTTGAAGCGTCTGCAAATGGTATCTTGATCATGGGTTTGCCGGCTAGTTCTTCGGGGATTCCATAGAATACTCTAAGTCTTTTCAAGGCTTTGAAACCTCTGTCACTCTCTTTTGGAAGCATTCCTCTAATAGTTCTCTTAACAATATTAATAGGATTTCTAGGTTTCTTAGGACCTTTATAAGGATTCTTATGAGTTTTAAGCTTTAAGAGAAGTTTGTAGCCTTCTATAACTCTTCTTCTCTCGCCTGATACAACTGCTTTCTCTGCATTAACTATGTAAACTCTATATCCTTCGAGAAGAAGCTTGGCGACAACGCTAGCCATTCTACCTAGTATCATGTTCTCGGCATCTATAATCACTATATTATTCTCACCATATGTCTTCTTAATCTCTTCTATGAAGTTTTTCATCTTCATATTATTATCCTCACCCCTCTACCTTCAGGATTTTCCTTCAAAAGATCTCTTATAGTGATTGCTCTCCCTCCAGAAGATCTTATTTTCTCAAGAGCTTTAGCGGAGTAGGAGTATGCAGCTATTGTGATCTTCTTCTTAAGAGATCCTGATGCTAGAACCTTTCCAGGAACTACGACGATCTCGTTCTCCTTAGCATATCTCGAGATCCTAGATATGTTAACTGCAACACGTTTTCTAGAACTTCTCTCGAGATACTCTGCCACGGCATCCCATACAGGTGCTTTATACTTATTAGCGTATCTCCTGAGATCTGATATGATTCTTCTTAGCATTATATTTGTAGGTCCTGTTCTCGCCATGAGATCACCTTATGTTCTCAGCCTGTTCTATTAAATGGTCTATCTTGCTAATAAGTATGTCAAGAGCTGTTAGAATAATGCTTTTCAGGCTGAGCTGTCCAACACTCTCTAGAAATAACACGTATTGATCTTTTCTATAGCCTATTTTGATAGAACCTTCAGGACATTTCTTTACACACTGCATGCAGAGAGTGCATCTGTAAATATCTTTTACAATGATCTTTCCATCGGTTTTTGAGAATTCGAGAATATTCACAGGACATGAGCCTACGCATTCCTCGATTCTTGGGTAGAGTTCTTCACTAACTCTGTTAGTACTTATCTCGGCAACATATCTTACTCCTGCAACTGAGACGGGGCTCCACTTGATATGCTCTATACCACGTCCTAATCTTGCTTTCGCATCAAAAGATATTCTCTGGTCGGGTCCTAGAACTGCTATGGGTATCTCTTCGTAAACAGGTTTTACGTAAGGATCGTCTGAGACAAGATCTTTCGAATAAAATATCTTGAGATCTCTACCTTTGTTATCTATAGATGCTCTTATGTATGTGAAGCAGTTCTCACACTCCTCGCGAGAAGGTCTTGAGATGCTCTCCTCGGGAGCTTCTGTATAGTAGCTCTCCATGCATTTAGCGCATTCCTCAGGAGATCTATATCTGGTTAAAGCTTCCTCAGATCTCAGAGGTATAAGTCCTAGTCTATGTGCTATTATCTCATCGTAGAGGGGTGATGTATTGTCGTAGAATATAACCTCGTCTATAGCCATTGTAGGGACTTCAAGCTGGATCATTCTTCTTAGAGCATTTAAAATAGGTAGAGGAACGCCTTCGATAAGAGCTTCAATATAATCATCTGTCTTCGTGAGAATCTTAATTTTAACATCTTCAGATCCCATCTAAAAACACCGAGGATTTATACTCTTCTACCTCTCCTACCGCCAGGTCTTCTTGTGGTGTCATGAGGTATTGGGGTCACATCTTCTATTCTTCCTATTACAAAGCCTACTCTCGCGAGAGCTCTTATAGCGGGCTGAGCTCCGGGGCCTGGTATCTTAGGTCCGTGTCCTCCTGGAGCTCTAACTCTTATATGGATTGCTGTTATACCTTTTTCGAGAGCTTCCTGGGCTACTTTGTATGCTACCATCATGGCTGCGTAGGGTGATGGCTTCTCTCTATCAGCTTTAACAACATGTCCTCCAGAAGCTCTTGATATGGTTTCTGCACCTGATAGATCTGTTATGTGGACGTGTGTGTTGTTATAGGATGCGTATATATGAGCTATACCCCATCTAAGCTCTCTAGATTGGAGGCTCAAGAGCTTCACCCTTTGGAGGAGCTGTAGTATGGTGAGGTAGGATAGAATCCTATGAGATCTTCTTCATCTCTGGAGACGAGATATCCTGGTGATGTGACTCTTCTACCTCCAATAGCTATGTGGCCGTGCACTATTAGCTGTCTAGCGTGGTGAATGCTTTTACTCAGACCTTTCCTGTATACAAGGGTTTGAAGTCTTCTCTCGAGAACATCGCTTACTGTTAGGTTGAGGATATCATCTAGAGTTGCGTTGGTGATCTTTAGAAGTCCTATTCTGTAGAGTCTTTCGATTAATCTCTTCTCCTCGGCGCTTCTAGCATCTTGAGGTAGAGAGAGTAGAGCTCTGGCTCTCTCTCTTATTCTTCTCAGATAAGTTTGAGCTCTCCATAGTTCTCTCTTGTTTCTCAGACCGTATGCTCCTAGTAGTCTCATCTCTTCTTCTAGTCTAGATTTAATCCAGGGATGTCCAGGTCTCTCCCATTTCTTTCTAGGTTTTCTAGGGTCTCCCATGGATTCTCACCTTATCTAGCTCTTCTTACCTCCTTCGCCTGCGGCTTCTCTCTTCTTTCTAACTCCTACTGTGACTCCTGTTCTGCCTGTGGTAGCTGTTCTCTGACCTCTTACTTTGAGTCCTAGCGAGTGTCTGAAGCCTCTCCAGCTTTTTGTTCTCATTTCTCTTTCTATGTCTTCTCTTACTGCGAGGATGAGTTCGGATCCTATCAGATGTTTATCTATGCCTTCTGCGAGATCTTTTCTTCTGTTATAATACCATGATGGTATCTTGAAGCTGGCTGGATCTCTTATTATCCTCTCTATGTTTTTTAAGGTTTCTTCGTCTAGATAGCCGAGTCTGAGATTAGGGTCGAGACCTAGGATTCTGCATATAGCTAGAGCGAAGTTATAGCCTACGCCTTTGATCCTTGAAAGAGCGTATGGTATAAGCTGTGAACCATCTAGATCTGTGTTCGCTATTCTCACTATATGTCTGAAGCCTCTCTCGCTAGACACCTTGAATCTCCACCCGCAGTTGATATTAGCTACTATATAGACTTACTGGTTCAGGAGAATAAAAGCTTTAAGAACCGGCATTCTATAATAATGCTCTGAAGAAGAATGCTAGAGTCTGAGAGAGAAGGCTATAGACTTTCAGATGATGAGATTATAAGAGTGAGAAGGTATAATAGATGTGTTGCGGTGGGGAGTCTAGAGTTATTTGAGAGAGATCCAGAGATCTTCAAGAGGATCCACAGGATCTCTAGGTTGGCGGGTAAGAAGCTCTACATAATACTACTAGGAGATGCAACACCATCTAGATGGGCTAGAGTTTTCAGAGATCATCTAGCGACAAATATTGATGTAGCAATAAGAATATATGAAGTAAGAGAGATAAGTTCTCTAGAAAAACTATTAAAAGATCTCTGTGATAGAAACACTCTGCTATTCCTAGAGAAGAGAGAAGAATTGATAGAGTATGCCAACAGAGAAAAACTCTCAGAAAAATGCAACATAATACTCTTCGAGAAAAAATAACTCCCTCCAACCTAAACCTCAGCCCTTTCTCATCTTTCACTCTTTTCTTATTGTTTCATATCTCTTCAGATATATCGTTGCGAAGCAATGAGAAAAGATTAAATGAGAAATAGACATACCCTATATATTAGTCTCAGTGTTTCTACTATAACTATTGGATTAGATCATAAGGAATCTGCTCTTCTTCATGCTAAGGGATATTTACCGTGTACTCAAGTATCGGGACATAGTCTTTAAATCTATCTTTGTCATAAGGATGCGATATGCCGATGGTATTCTTAGCGAATATTGCTATTGTATAGATCCCTTTCTCTTTTGGCATCCACGTAAATTCAATGCAAAAGTTATCTCCCTGTTGAACCCATTTTGATGCTACAATGGTTTCTATGCCAGGGTAGTACTTGTTGGGCGATGGAACGACAACAGCCACTGGATTTCCAAGTGAGTAGCTTCCGCAGGTGGCGTTAGCCGTTGTGCACAAAGATCGGATGTTGAGCGTAAGCCATGATAGAAAGCCATTCTCCACGTACTTATATATAAGCACCTGTGTAATCTCGGAGCCGTTCAGCAGAAGTCTTCCACATGCTCTAAATATATTGTTGATATACGAGGGGGGATCTGACCAGAAGACCCAGACTTTGTTCATCTGCAGAACAATTATAAAGATCCCCTTACCCCAAGCCACCCCTATATCGACGTAATTATTGGTGGGATCAAGGAGAGAATCCCTGTGACCCCAGAAGCTTGATGCGTCATTATACACCATTTCATTCAGGATATCTAAAGCATAATTCATAGCATCGCTAGCATATATGTCAGCTGGCCTTAGAGGAGGAAAAAGGCACTTACCAACATAGCCAATGTTCTCCTCCATAGCATAAGCCCCTCCCAATAATGTATAATAGTAGGTAGTCGGAACTCTATTCAAATCACAGTGACCGTAATAAGCATTTCTAACCATGTCATCGGCCCGGTACTGCGCTATAGACAAGTTCAATAATTGCACGGGAGGTAGATTGTATGCAGCGCGGATCTTATTCAGCTCGTTTAGTACATTCAACTTGATGTCCAGGAGAGTAGGCGTTCTCCATACATTGCTCAACTCGCTTACTAAGAATCGACCAGCTGTGTCTATACAGTTCTTAACCGGCTCTATACCGGAGGCATAAGATATTAATATTGCTAGAATAATTAATGACATAAATGCTGCTACCTTAAGCCTGCTAACTCCTCTTTTCTTTGCAAGATATCCAAACCCTTGCTGAGCAACCTCTGGCTTGGATCTAGACACTTCAACCTTTATTTCTCGTTCACTAGGTTCTAGAGTCTTCTCTTCCTTTTCTCTGACTGGTTTTTGTTCAGATACAATGAATGGTTTTGTGAGGCTTTGTGTAGTTTTTTCCTTCTCCAGCTCGGACATGCTTGGTCTAATGAGATCCAGCTCTATGCTGGTTGGAGGGAGTCTTGATAGATAGCTATATATTAAGGGTAAGTATGGATACAGCTTTTTATGCCTAGGATCTATTGAAACCAACCGCTTGACGTCATCAGCATATTTAGCCAGAGGTCTAAGAGCCTCTGATATCTCAGCACATGCGAGAACTCTTGTCAAGAGATCATTGGCATTCACTTTAAAAATCGATGCCGTATCCTCTAACATAGATACCAGGGTTCCAAATTTCACGAGAAAACCGTCAACGGATCTAGTGTAGCTAGACTCTTTCACGAAGTTGAGAATAGCTGGCTGCATAAATATTATGATCACATCGTTTATGGAATCATCAAGACAGTGTATTACGTTATTCATTTTAAAACCCCTGCGTACTAACTTATATATTAAATAATATTAGTTATTAAAAAATTTAACAGGATCGTGACCGCCATAAATATTCACCTAGTAGAATCATCATCGTGAAAATAATCGATATAGCAATAACAATTGTTGCATCTCAGTGGTATTACTCCAGTTGCAGGAGAGACGTCAGAGTCTACAACTACTTTGTGCCATATTTTTAAGGTTTGTGCTGATGAATGTAAGCTCCGTGCGTTGGATCCGAAGAATGCTTATGCCCCTGCGTAGAATGGCTAGTAGCCACAGCAAACCACAGGCAAGATATGGTAGTAGGATTCATATCAGGAGCAGTGGAGAGCGAAGATATGCTTCAACTCAGATGAAGAAAAATAGCATATCTTAGTATGAGGTCTCTAAGAAAACAGGCCTCTACAACCAACGTGGCGGGAGAGATGAGCTGACAACACTTAGATTGGAATAAGCTATAGAGAATAATCTTTTGAAAAAAGCTTTATATATCATTTTATGTTATTTCTAATAGCTCATAAGTCAATTCGGATGTCTTAGTTTCCATCATGAAGTATACGCATAGTGTATAGCCCTTATAATGAGACACCCATATATCCGCTTTGGTTATATTAGCAAAGTCTGGATTGTTGGGGTTAGGTGTGAACACATATTTATCAACGTTTAAGGTAGTGTTTCCGTAGGATATTGAGGCTGATGATACGTGAGTTAATGAACCTATTTCTGGAGGTGTGTAAGGCCATAGTATCATTGCAGTCAAGAATTGATGGGGGATGATGAAGAAGCTCATAAACGAGCCTACGATCTGTGCTACAGCATGTTCTACCATATATGGTGGTATTTCTTTCCCGTTGATCATTATCCTAGGCGTAATTCCAGTCTGTTTTGGAAGCCATATAATGACTGTTGTGCTACCGCTTTCTTCTTCAACTATAAATTCTATCCTCGTGTACTCCACACTTCCTACTACTTCAATTCCTTTATTGTAGTAATAGAAGAGCTCTATCTTAGATTCATTGTCAATGCGGTCGTAATCTCTAATTACGTGTAAATAGCAGAAACTATTCAAAGCATATGTTATAATCATAGAACTTCTCTAGAAGCTCTTTCTATTTCTCTTCAACACTACATTATTACATCCTGCTAGTTTTTAACAAAGCAGGTCCAACCCAACTAAAATCTAACCTCTATTCTTTGCTACTATTTTTAGAATGAATCCACTAAAAGCACATCTTTCTTTCAGTCTTTTCTTATTGCTTCTAATTCCAGTTGCTGAAAATATGAGTTCTAGTTGTAATTGTTTTCACTTCTGCTGACTTTATTCTTGTAGGAAACAGATCTTTCTGTAGAAGTCAGTTTGTGAGTAAATTGAGCGAGTAATATAACCGGTTTTTCCCGATGGAGAAGCAGAAGGAAAAACTGAAAGGAAAGAGGTTTAAAAAGATTTGAAGTTGTGAGGGGAAAAATGAGAGGGTTATCCCAGCCATAACCATTGAGTTCCGCTAATTATCCAGTCTTCGAAGACGTATGTTGCGTCGTAGAGATAGGCGTTGCCGAGATAGCGGTAGTATACTGGGAGACCTGAGCTGGTTGGCATGTAGAATGCTATTAGTAGGGATATGTCTGCTCTATATGGATAGTTGTAGTTGGTGAAATTCACTGTGAATGTTAGTGTTGTTCCAGCAGGAATTATGCCGTAGTAGTAGCTTGGAGTCACGCTAGCACTCCAACTGCTATACACAAGTAGTGGGAAGGATGGATAATCTACAAACGCCCAATACATCGTTGCTTCATATGGTATCTTTATCATGTAGCTAACTGCTCCTCTAGGTCCTAGCACGCTATTGGGAAGACCTGATATAGTTAGAGGGGTGACTGATACTACAAACCTCTCCAGATTTGTAGCTCCATCGAAGAGCCCGGTTCTAACCACGAGAGTGTATACACCTGTGTTCGGCTTTGCAGTTGGATATTCAAAGTATCTATATCTAGTGCTTGGGAAGGTTATTGCTGAGAGATTCTTTCCAGCATTTCCTCCTGTAGCCATCCATAGGAATCTACCACTTCCAATATACTCGTGATAGGATACAGATTCTCCGTAAAAGCCGCCGGCAAACTGTCCATCAGGTCCGAGTGCGTAGGTTATCAAGCTTGTGTTGCTGTATGTCCAGGATACTTTAAACTCGAAAGTAGCTATGCTTGGAGAGTTCACATTCACATAGAAATACCTCCAGTCTCCTGCTTCATATCTCCATAGCCAGTCATTATCTCCTCTTATATGTGATGGGCTTAGCATTAGACTTGTATCAATTGTCGGGTTCAGGTATAGAGTTCCGCTTAAGGGCATGTCTACGTATACTGTATAGCTCATGGGAATCATGTACGTTCTAGCAGTTCCATCGGCGAATGTCGCTCTAACTCTTATAAATGATTGATAAGTTGTTGGAGGGAGGGAGGATGCGAATATGGTTCCAGTGATATTCACAGATCTTCCGGGGAGAAGTGTCATTGTTAATGCAGGGAGGGATACGGCTGGATCTTTTACAAGCATGTATTGAGATACTGTTAGAGTTGCCGGGAAGTTAACTAGAGAAGCGTTACTATAGTCTCTATATATGAATACTCTGAGAGCAAGCTTAGCATTCGGACCGAACTGAGCTATGAGCTGTCTCGGATTGCTTATCTCTATCGAATTATAGTTAGAAGTTGCATATCCTACGTTTATGAATGCCAGCTCTCCTCTATCAGGAACTCCATTACCGTTTGTATCGTTTATCCATACATAGGCGTATATTCTAACTTCGAAGTCTGGGTTGTAGTCGTTGTCGTTATCTAGAAGTCTGAAGGGAGCGTTAACCTCGGCTAGGAGGATACTTGTTGCGGTACTTATATTTTGAGGAGGTATGATTATCCATTGGCTTGAAATAGTCTGAGATGATGAGATGTTGAACCTTAACTGATATGTTGCAGGTGGGAGAATAGTCTTCATTGTATAAGCTCCATCTATGGTGAAGGTGGCGGAAACCGATGTGGGGTTTTGAATTGTGAATACAAAGCTCTTGCTCCTCCATGAGGGTACGTCGGGCACGTACACTCCATAGTAGTTCTGCGCTGAGAAGCTGGTTGGCAGTGATGGATTCTGAACCTGAAGGAATGAGCCATACCAATACATGAAATATGCTGGGATGTAATCTCTGAAGCTCCAGTACCACATGTTGCTCATCTTCAAAGCGCTTAGAGCGTACTCGCTCTGTGAGGTTATTATCAGCTCATTCGATAGTCCTAGGACGTATTGTATTGCGCGTGTCACGTTAACTCTTCCTGCTCCCTGGTCGTATGGCATGTATCCGAGGTTGTCTGCTGTATTCATTAGAATCTGCTTAAGGATAGATGGAGGGAGGGTATCTGCTGCAGATCCTATCTTCTGTCTTAAAGCTTCTAGGAGGAGTGCTGCAGATCCTGCTGTTAGTGGGGTTGCATAGCTGGTTCCTCCGAATATAGTGTAGTATATTGGTATTGGAGCTGCGGTCTGACCCCATGCTCCAACATTAACTATATCAGGCTTCAGATACCCTGCTGGAACAGGTCCTCTTGCTGACCACATTATTATGTTATCCTGGGTATACCCTCCATAACCATATAGATCCATATATACTTTCCAGAGAGTTGATGCTCCAACTGTTAGTGCTCCTACAGCAGATCCGGGAGAGGTGACGGTTCCGAAGCCTGGACCGCCGTTTCCAGCTGCTTGAACAACTAGGATACCTGGGTATGAGGGGTCTAGAAAGCCGGGAGTTGTTATCGCGTTTATGAACATGGATTCTAAGTCATAGCCGAAGCCTGATATGTCGTATATGAAACTGCTGATACCCCAGCTATTGCTTATTATATCAGCTCTCTTTGCTCCGGTATACACTAGATTTCCACTGCTATCAACATCGAAACCTGCTGCCCATAGCATGCCTATCTCTACATCTCCTAGCCATAGTGCTTTAACTCCGATTATTGATGCATCTCTTGCTATTCCATTGATCAAGCCGTCTCCAGCTGCTGCTGAAGCACATGATGTTCCATGTCCGTGGAAGTCGTAGAATAGACTAATGTAGCTGCCTCTTAGATCCCAGCCTGGGAAGAAAGCTCCGGGATATGAGAACTGCCACAATATGTCATAGAAGAATCCTCCTGCAACGCCAAGACTCATATCTAGCTGAGGAGAGTAGAGTATTCTGTTCCCATCATATGTTGCCACCATGTCTTCGCTATCTCCAAACACACCATCATCATTTGCGTCGACGACGAGTAGAGTATAGTTTCCTGGGGTGTCAGGATCGGAGAGTAGAATGCCTACACTTACAAGTCCGCTAACAGTAAATGCGAGAGTCATGCCAAATTTATAGACTCCGCTTGCTGATGGTATGTTTCCAACATAGTAGGAGGAGTGGGTTGGGTGCACGGTCTCGGGGTAGGAGATTAGAACGGTGAAATTATATGATCCTACATCAATGTATCCGGTACTATTTGGAGTGAATGACTGGAGTAGTATCACTTGGGATTCGTCGGCGTCGAGAACTAGAGGTTCTCTGATTATCTCTTGGGTTCCATGGATTGTTCTATATGTTCCTGTATAGTATAGTAGCTTGCTCTGAAGATCTGGATGAGCATAGTCAACACCGGTGTCAACGATAGCAATCCTCACACCTTTTCCAGTGATTCCATATGAAGATTCAACATAGCTTGCTCCTATGAGATTTCTCACATCATTTGTATTAGGCAGAATGGTTTTATTGAAATTAATGCTCAGCTCATCTGGTGGTTCTAGTGTTTTTGGTTGGAATGATGGTAGTGGTTTTACAGCTATTCGTGATATGTGCTGGAGCTCGATGCCTGATAACCTGTCTGCGAGGAGTTTTGAAGGTCCTATAAGTCTGAGCACATAGTATCCGTTCTCCAACTTCACCGGTCTGCCGAAGAGTATTGGCACAGTTACTCCATGGAATGAGAATGTTGTTAAGTTAAGCTGTGAAACTATTCTTGATAGCTGATCCTGTGATATGTCTGGCTGAAGCATTACTATTACATTAACAATCTCACCTCCCATCTGTTCTAGAGAAGATAATTGTTTTGCTACAGCTCCAGAATAGTACTGCAAACTACCCGAACTACTATTATACGCATAAACACCTACTGGAGCCGCCAGCAAAGCTGCTAGAAAGCTGGAGAGAAAAACCATTATCATCAGAAGAAGCGATAACATCTTAAAAACCTTAAATCCACCCATTAGCTACACCAAAATATATCTCACTCCAAGGTATTTAAGTATTAATCCTAAAAGAAAAACACAGTACAACACAAAGATAAAAAATATAAACATTTTCTACCCTAGAAACCTTTTCTTTCAGTCTTTTCTCACCGCTTCACTCAGCTAGCATACTTATCTCTATATATTTTAGCTCTAGCTATAAGATACATCTAAAGATAGCATAGAGAATACCAGCTCTACATCAGTTCACGTCTTCGATCCACATGTTTTAAAAATGTTTTGTGCCATGCTTTGGCTTTATAGAAATATATAGACTCAGCTTCTTACTCTTAGTTGGAGGTGTTTAATGACTTCAATAGCTGGAGGTTTTCTCGTAGGATTCGGACTCTGCTTACTCCTAGTAAGTTTTGGAGCCTCAATAGTCTTAGACCAGTATCACACTCAACTCATAGAGTGGAGAAGTAAAGTTGAAGAGACATATAACAACACACATTCTCGAGATTATCTAATTACAATGGAGGCTCTGGCTGCATTGTCGCCATACGCGACTCAAATAGCAGACACGTTATCACTGGTTGGACTAGAACCGCTCGCTAACTATACCAGGCAGATTCCAAGAGCTGCTACTCTCATGGAGCAGGCTTACAATTTAAGTGAGGCCGCATACTACACTATGCAAAACACTCTAAAAAACATTGGGATGGTATCAACATACTTGCAGTATGGTATGATCTCTGGCCTCCTCCTGATAGTAGTAGGCGTGATCCTTATAGTAAGAGCGAGAAAAAGATCGTCAAGAACCAAGGAGTAACAAACGATGCCGAGAACCTGAGACCTCCTCCTAACATTTCAGATCTTCAGAATATCCTCGAAAACCCTTGCCAACGATATAGTAGGCATTCACGCCTTCTGCTTCTTCAATAATTAAACGACCCATCATCAACATTATCAAGATCTCTGAAGAAGATATTTTTAATTTTCTTAAATAAATCAAATATGTTAGGGATTTGAATGAGGAGAAATCTGATTCTAACTTTGGTTCTGCTAACCTTAGCCTTAGGTCTAACGATGCCCTCAGCCTCACCTCAGCTTGGGCTACCTGCACAACTGCCACCTCCACCACCGCCTCCAACGCCACCACCGACTCCCACTCCAATTCCCACTCCTACGCCCACCCCAACCCCAACGCCACCTCCACCACCGCCTCCAACGCCACCACCGACTCCCACTCCAATTCCCACTCCTACGCCCACCCCAACCCCAACGCCACCTCCACCACCGCCTCCAACGCCACCACCGACTCCCACTCCAATTCCCACTCCTACGCCCACCCCAACCCCAACGCCACCTCCACCACCGCCTCCAACGCCACCATCACTTTCTGAGATATCTCTTGTAGGAGCTTCATTTGCTATTCCTGAGACGCTGAAGGATAATGTATCCTCGTATAGGAACTCGATTCCAGGTGATATTATTAGAATGCTGCCGATTGGTTTGCCTTCAGAGTTCTTCTTGCTTGCGACTAATGAAAGCCTCTACCTGGTTTTTGCTGAGCAGAGTGATAAGGGTTTGGCGAGGGTGGAGGGCTGGCTTTTGCCAGTGTCTATCAAGCTTGCGGGTTTAGATATAGCTGTTGTTGTTGCTAAGAATGTTAGCTTTGTGAAAGAAGGTTTGCCAACAACTCTTAACGAGATCTTGGCAAATCCAGAGGCTTATAGGTTCAAGCTTGTTAAGATCGAAGCTTATAGAAAGCAGATTTCAATACTCTATGATCCGGATGAACCGCCGTATATAGTGCTTCCGCTGACGATAGGATATCTCTCTGAGAAACTTGTTGAGCCAATGAAAATTGTTCGTGGAGTTTTGGAGAAGGTTAGAGATGTTACCTTTAATATCAGTGATGAAGTTATAAGAGATCTCTTGAGCTTTAGAGAGCCTCGAGTAATTTGGGTCTTTAACTTCGAGTATGAGTACTGGTATGATTCTAGGGTTGTGACTAATGGAATAGTGATCCCATCTAGCCATCCGATATTCGCATTGTTTGAGCGATCTATGCCGGTTCTAGGAAGGTTTCTCAATATTAGCGGTCCGGTGATGCTCTATGATGTTAAAACCGATCTACTTTATGATGAGAATGTGAGGTCTGTGGCGGAGTTGAAGGAGAAGAGTGAAGAATATCTCGGTAAGGTGGTTAAGTTGACTGCGAATTTATATGGTGGCTATATTAGTGTTCAAGAGGTTATAAAGCGTGGCGCTCCTTGTGATGAGAATAAGGCTTATATCCCAGATGTTGGATGCGTATATCTTGTGATCGATGTAAGACTTGATGGGTTTGTTGCATGGAATAATGTGAGTGTGCCTCCGAAATCTAATGAGCTTCTGCTTGTAGCTGGTGTCTCAAGTTTTCATCAGGATGTGCCGTTTATCAGGGTTTCTGGAGTTTTTGAGATAATTGGTAGGGTTGTTTCGACGAGGGAGTTGGGTGATTCTCTGCCTGAGGAGGTTGCTCTGATAATCTATAGTTCTAGGAAAGTAGGTGAGATAGATTTTGAGAAGCTTGCTACCCGGTTTAAGGAGGAGGTTGAGAAGTGGGTGGGAGAGCTTTTCTGGAATCTCCAGGATTTCTATATGTATCAGAAGCCGCCTGAGATACCGTTTAAGGTTCCGAGTAAGGTTTTCTGGCCGAAAGCTCCGATCTTTGTTACCACGCCTAGAGAACTTCCTGAGATAGTTGTTAATAGAAGCTTCATGGTTTGGATTGATATGGTTGATACTCCTATTAATCTGAGTATAGATAACTCTATTATTTCGAATATATCTATAATCTTGAGAGAAGTGGTGAGGAATGTCACAATATACTTCGAGAAGCTTTTTGATAAGCCTTCTAATATACCTAGTCCGCCGGGTTTTGTTTACGCTTATCATAGGATTGATGTGAATGCTCCTGAAAACTCTATCGAGAAGGCGAATATAACATTCTGGGTTTTAAAGGAGTGGCTAGCAACTCATGGAGTTGCTAAAGATGACATAGCTATGCTCAGATACCATAATGGTGAGTGGTTGAGACTTCCAACCAGGGTTGTAGGTGAGAATGCAACTCACTTCGAATTCACGGCTGAAACCTCCGGCTTCTCAATATTTGCAATAACAGCGATCAAGCCTACAATAACTACAACACCTACAACAACAACCACACCCCTCACAACCGAGACAACCACAGCAACACCAGTAAAAACCGAGACAATAACTGTAAGAGAAACCGCAGAACTACCACTAATAACCTGGAGCGCGATAGCAATCACGTTAGGAGTCCTAGCCTTGAGCATAGGCTTATACATGTATAAGAAGAGACGCGTACAATAACACCTTCCTTTCAGTCTTTTCTTATTGCTTC